>NZ_JAODZG010000013.1:0-93108 GCF_029835135.1 Stenotrophomonas sp. GD04145
CGGGCCACGCCCGGCGAGCGCAGCGGCAACGGAATCAGCCGCGTGCGGCCCACCACACCCGCAACAGGGTGCGCAGCGGGGTGGCCTCGATCGGCTTGCCGGCCGCCTGGGCCGTCAGGCGTGCACGGGCCAGGCTGGACCACACGCGGCGCGGGCGCGGGCCTGGCACGCGCGTGCCCCACCCCTTCAACAGGTGCTGCGCCCAGCGCTGCGCGGCGGAGCGGGTGTCCTCGTCCAGCAGGCTGCGCGGCACGCCGGCCACGCCTGCGTCCTGCAGGCGCTGGGCCAGCGTCTGCAACTGCACGGCCCGGCCCGCACCGGTCCGCGGCCTGTCATCGAACAACACCACTTCCACGGCCGCGACTGCTTCAGCGTAGCGGGCCAGCGCGGCTTCGGCACTGGCCGCATCCGGCGCGACGGTGCGTGCCTCCACCAGATCCGGCAGCGTTTCCGCCAACCGCGCCCACGGCGCACGCACCGGTTCCAGCACACGACCCAACGGATGGCGCGAACGCTGTCCTTCCCAGCTGCGCAGCTCCTCGCCCCACCATGCCAGCTTGGCATCGGCCGGCAACGGATCGCCGCTGGTATTGAGCATGTCGTCGAATTCCTGCAGCAGCGCGAACCACGCTACGGCCAACTCACGGTGCGATTCGGCCACGAACGGCGCGGCCACCGACCATTCCGGCCAACGGCTGCGCCATTTGTCGAGGAAGCTTTCCAGCGCGGTGCTGCTCACTACGATCGTCCTTACGGGTGGGCCGGGCGTGCCGGCCGGGTTGGCCACAGGCTGGCCAGTTGCAGAAGTGCGGCGTTCTCGACCAGTACATCGGCCTGCCAGGCCAACGGGTCGTCGCTGTGCAGGCGGTAGCCCCACAGCGCTGCCACCGATGGCATGGCCGCGGCGCGCGCCGCGATGATGTCGCGCTCGTCGTCGCCGACATACACGCAGTCGCTTGCCGCGACACCGATCGCCTGCGCAGCGTGCAGCAGAGGCAGCGGGTGCGGCTTGCGCTCGGCCAGGCTGTCGCCGCCGACCAGCACGGCGCAGCGCTGCTGCCAACCGTGCTGCGGCAGGATCAACCGCGCCAGGTACTCGGGCTTGTTGGTGACGATGCCCCATACCGTTCCAGCAGCATCGAGCGCGGCGAGCATGCCGGCGACGCCATCGAACAGCACCGCGTGCTGGCCGATCAACGCTTCATAGCGCTGCAGGAACTCCGGGATCAGCGCGTCGCGCGCATGCGCATCCAGGTCCGGGAAGGCCGCCGCGATCATCGCCCGCGCGCCCTTGGACACCACCGGGCGCAGCTGCGCCGGATCGATCGGCGCGCGTCCACGTTCGGCCAGCATGGCGTCGCAGGTGGCAACGAAGTCCGGCGCACTGTCCAGCAGGGTGCCGTCCAGGTCGAACAGCACCGCGCGCGGGAAGTGCGTGGCGGTCATGCCGGCTTGACCGCGTAGGCCAGGTAGTTGATGTCGGTGCGGGTGCTGAGGCGGGCACGGTTGCGCCACGGCTCGTATGCCATGCCGCTGACATCAGCCAGCTGCAGATCAGCCTCGCGCAACCAGCGTGCCAGTTCGGCCGGCCTGATGAATTCCTGGTAGTGGTGGGTGCCCTTCGGCAACAGGCGCGCCACGTATTCGGCACCGACAATGGCCACCGCGAATGCGGCGGCCGTGCGGTTGATGGTCGACAGGAACAGGTGCCCCCCCGGCTTCAGCAGCCGCCTGCAGGCCTCGATGATCGCGCCGGGGTCCGGCACGTGCTCGAGCATCTCCATGCAGGTCACCACATCGAAGCTGCCCGGCTGTTCAGCGGCCAGGTCCTCGGCGGCCTGCACCCGGTAGTCGACCTTGGCACCACTTTCCAGTGCGTGCAGCCGCGCGACCTTGACCAGCTCCGGGGCCAGATCGATGGCGGTGACATCGGCGCCGGCCTGGGCCAGTGCTTCGCTCAGCAGGCCGCCACCGCAGCCGATGTCGAGCACGCGTGCGCCGCGCAGCGGCACGCGGTCGGCCACGTACTTCAGGCGCACCGGGTTCAGTGCATGCAGCGGCTTCTGCGGACCATCGGCGTCCCACCAGCGGTTGGCCAGTGCGGCGAACTTGTCCAGCTCGGCCTGATCGAAATTGGAGGAAGCATGGGGGGCAGTCATGGGGAATCCTTGCAGCGCCGGGGTTCAGGCGCGGATATGGCGGATGCGCTCGCGCCACTGGCGCGCGTTGGCGATGATGCCCGGCAGGTCCATGCCGACCAGCTCGCGCTGCACCAGCTTGGGCTTGCCGGCAATCCAGACGTCGCTCACCTGCTGCCGGCCGGTGGCGTACACCAGTTGCGAAAGCACGTTGTGCAGCGGCTGGGTTTCCAGCGCGGACAGGTCCACGCAGACCAGATCGGCCTGCTTGCCCACCTCGATCGAGCCGATCCGCTCGCCGAAGCCCAGCGCACGGGCACCACCGAGCGTGGAAGCGCGCAACGTGGTGGCCGCGTCCAGCGCAGTGGCGTCGTTGGCGACAGCCTTGGCCAGGATCGCCGCGGTGCGGTTCTCGCTGAACATGTCCAGGTCGTTGTTGCTGGCACAGCCATCGGTACCGATGGCCAGGTTCACGCCTGCGCGCTGCAGGGCGCAGGCGGGGCAGAAACCGGAGGCCAGTTTCAGGTTCGATTCCGGGCAGTGCACCACGCTGACGCCACGCTCGGCGCACAGGTGGATCTCCGCGTCGGTCAGCTGGGTCATGTGCACCGCGATCAACCGGTCATTGACCAGGCCGAGGCGATCGAGTCGCGCCAGCGGACGCTGGCCATGCAGCCTGATCGAGTCGCTGACTTCCTGCGCGGTCTCATGGGTATGCAGGTGCACCTGCATGTCGAGCTGGTCGGACAGCATCCGCACCCGCTCGAAATTGGCATCGCTGACCGTGTAAGGCGCATGTGGTGCGAACGCGACGCCGATCAGACTGTCGTTGCGCCACTGGTCGTGCAGTTCCCCGGCCTTGGCGAAGTACTCGTCGTCGCTCTTCGCCCAGGCGGTCGGGAAATCGATGATGACCGCCCCCACCAGCGCGCGGAAACCATGCTTCTTGTAGACCGCCGCCTGCACGTCGCCGAAGAAGTAGTTCTCGTTGGCGCAGGTGGTGCCGCCGCGCAGCATCTCGGCAATCGCCAGCGTGGTGCCGTCGGCGACGAACTCGGGGCCGATCACCGCCGCTTCCACCGGCCAGATGTGCTCCTGCAGCCAGGTCATCAGCGGCAGGTCATCCGCAACGCCGCGCAGCAGGGTCATCGGGTTGTGCGTGTGCGCGTTGACCAGGCCCGGCATCAGCGCGGCGTCCGGACGGCTGACCACCTGCGCGGCACGGAAGCGCGCCCGCGCTTCGGCACGCGGCAGCACGGCCACGATCTCGCCGCCACGCACGGCTACGGCATGGTCTTCCAGCACCACGGCATGCGGTTCGATCGGAACGACGTAGCCGGCTTCGATGAGCAGGTCGCAGGCTTCGGGGAGGTGCGGGCTGTCGCTCATGCAGGCTCACTTGGCTGGGGGGAGAACCTCACGGGAGGCGGTAGCGCCGGGCGATGCCCGGAAAGCCGGGCCTGGGCCCGGCTCACAGGTCATCCGGCTGCGCCGGATTACTTCACGCGCGAGGAGTACTCGCCCGAACGGGTGTCGACCCGGATGACTTCATCCTGGTTGACGAACAGCGGCACGCGGACCACGGCACCGGTTTCCAGCGTGGCCGGCTTGCCGCCACCGCCGGAGGTGTCACCGCGGACGCCCGGATCGGTTTCGGTGATCTTCAGCTCGACGAAGTTCGGCGGCTGCACGAAGATCGGCGCACCGTTGAACAGGGTCACGATGCAGGCTTCCTCGCCCTTCAGCCACTTTTCGGCGCCGCCCATGCCGGCCTTGTCGGCCTGGACCTGCTCGAAGGTCTCCGGATCCATGAAGTGCCAGTACTCGCCATCGCTGTACATGTAGTTCATGTCGGTGTCGACCACGTCGGCCACTTCCAGGTCGTCGGTCGCCTTCATGGTCAGTTCGACCACGCGGCCCGAACGGATGAAGCGGTACTTGACGCGGGTGAACGCCTGGCCCTTGCCCGGCTTGACGTATTCGGTATCGGTGATGACCGCCGGTTCATTGTTGACCAGGATCTTCATCCCGTTCTTGACGTCATTCATGCCCACAGTGGCCATGCTCAAGCTCCTCAAATGGCAAAACCGCCGCGGGTGCGGCGAGCCGGTAGAATGGAAAGCCCACCGGATGCCGGTGGGCGACTGTTTTTCTGCCCCCATGATAACCGCAGGCCCCCTCTCCATGCAGCTTTCCGCCTTTCCCCGCCCGTCGTCGCCGGGTGCACCCGCACGCTGGCAGGAACTCTGGCGCCAGGCGCTGCGCGACCCGCACGCACTGCTGGCGCGGCTGGAGCTGGACCCGGTCGCACTGGGCGTGTCCGAGGCGGCCATGGCCCAGTTCGCGCTGCGCGTACCGGAGGGGTTCGTGGCCCGCATGCGCAAGGGCGATGCGGCCGACCCGCTGCTGCGCCAGGTGCTGCCGGTCAATGACGAGATGCAGGTCGTTCCCGGGTTCAGCTTCGACGCGGTAGGCGATGGTGCGGCCAGGAAGGCGACCGGGGTCATCCAGAAGTACCGGGGCCGGGCGCTGCTGATCGCCACCGGCAGCTGTGCAATCAATTGCCGCTACTGTTTCCGCCGGCACTTCGACTACGCCGCTGAGAATGCCGCCAAGGGCGGCTGGTGGGAAGCGGTGGACGCCATCGCCGCCGATCCGGATATCGACGAAGTGATCCTGTCCGGGGGGGACCCGCTGTCGCTGGCCACCCACAAGCTGGTCGAACTGACCGACGCGCTGCGGCGGATTCCGCACATCCGTCGCCTGCGCATCCACACCCGGCTGCCGATCGTGCTGCCGGAACGGGTCGATGACGAGCTGCTGGCCTGGCTGGGCAGCCTGCCGTGGCCGCTGGCGATCGTGGTCCATGCCAACCATCGCAATGAGTTCGATGCCAGCGTGGACGCGGCAATGGCGCGCCTGCGTGGCACCGGCGCCCAGCTCCTGAACCAGGCAGTGCTGCTGCGTGGCGTCAACGACAGCGTGCAGGCGCTGCAGGAACTGAGCGAACGCAGCTTTGCCGCCGGCGTGCTGCCCTATTACCTGCACCAGCTGGACCGGGTCGAGGGCGTGGCCCACTTCGAGGTGGATGACACCCGCGCCAGGGAGCTGATCGCCGGCCTGACCGCGCGCCTGTCCGGCTACCTGGTTCCCAAGCTGGTGCGGGAACTCCCCGGCGACCCGAGCAAGCGCCCGCTGTAGCGATCCCGCCGGGGTCAGAGCCGTTTCCTGCAGAAAGGGATCTGACCCCTGAACCAGGATTCAGACGCCGGACTCGATCATCCGCACCACTTCGGTCGCGGTGACCGGGTGGCTCAGCCAGTAGCCCTGGCCAAGATCGCAGCCGCGCTGGGCCAGCAGCTCGAATTGCGCCTGCTGCTCGATGCCCTCGGCAACCACCGTGATGCCCAGCGCGTGGGCCATGGCGATGATCGCCGTGGTCAGCGCCAGGTCGTCCGGATCACGCTGCATGTCGGCAATGAAACTCTTGTCGATCTTCACGCCGTCCACGGGCACCTGGCGCAGGTGGCTCAAGCCCGAGAAGCCGGTGCCGAAGTCGTCCAGCCACACCTTGACGCCGGTGCGATGCAGCTTGTCCAGCAACTGCGCGGCCACCATCTCATCACCGATCACCGCGGTCTCGGTCAGTTCCAGATGCAGGCGCGAAGCCGGCAGCCCCGACTCATGCAGGCACTGTGCGACCAGTGACGGCAGCTCGCCGCCACGCAGCTGCCGGGGCGACACGTTCACCGACACGAACAGATCATCGCCGCCCGCACTGCGCGGCCACTGCGACGCTTCCATGCAGGCCGCGCGCAGCACCTTCGGCCCGATCACCTCGATCAGCCCGCTCTGCTCGGCCACTTCGATGAACACCGACGGCGGGATCGTGCCCAGAGTGGGGTGCTGCCAGCGCAGCAGTACCTCGACGCCGACCATCCGCCGGTCGCGGGTGCGGAAGATCGGCTGGTAGGCCAGGCGCAGCTCGCCGCGCTCCCAGGCGCCGCGCAGTTCCTGTTCCATGTGCACGCGGCGCTCGACCGCATGGTCCATCGCCCGGCTGTAATACCGGTAGCAATTCTTGCCGGCCATCTTCGCCTGGTACATGGCGATGTCGCCGTTCTTCAGCAGTGTGGTCGCGTCTGCGGCATCGTCCGGGAACAGGGTCACGCCGATGGAGGTGCCCAGGAACAGCTCCCTGCCCTGTACCACCAGCGGCTTGCCCAGTTCGCGCACCAGCACCTCGGCCAGCAGCCGCGCATTGGCAGCGACATCGCCGTCGCCGACCAGGATCACGAACTCGTCGCCGCCAAAACGGGCCAGCAGCGCCTCATCGCCCCCGGCCTCGGCGACGGCGCGGCCGATCCGCTGGGCAAACTGCAGCAGTGCTTCGTCGCCCGCTTCATGCCCGAGGGTATCGTTGACCCGCTTGAAATCGTCGATGTCCGCAAACAACAGGCCCAGCCGCTGCTTGGACGCACGCGCGGCCATCAGCCGGTGGTCCAGGGCTTCGCGGAACGCCAAGCGGTTGGTCAGGCCGGTCAGTGCGTCGGTGTAGGCCATGTGCCGCACCTCGCGGTCGTGGCGGGCGATGGCATCACGCATGCGGGCGAATCCCCGCACCAGCTCGCCGACCTCGTCGTCGCGGGTATTCTCCAGCAGCGGCGCCTGGTAGTCGCCGGCTTCGATGCGACGGGCCGCCACCGCCAGGTCGCGGATCGGCGCGACCAGGGTGCGCTGCACGTAGAAGATCACCGCCACGCCGATCACCACCAGCAGGCCGAGCATCAGCAGCAGCCAGCCCAGATGACGGCTGCCGACCTGCTGCAGGCGCTCGCCCAGCGTTGCGTTGGCGGCCTGCTCGCGCTGCTGCACTTCGTCCAGCGCCATGCCGACGCGGACGCCGCCGATGCGCTGGTTGCCGACCATGATCGGCATCGTGTTGTCGAGCACCTTTGGCGACTGCTGCACCACCAGCGTCCGCGCGGCGATCGCGCCCGGTGCAAGGGGGTCTCCCATCGGCTGACCGAAGGCGGCGACCTCCACCGAACCGTCGTGCACCAGCCGGCCACGTTCGTCGAACACCAGCACATAGCGCACCACGGGCTGCCGCGACGTGCTGCGCACCAGTGCGCCGACCTGGTCCAGATCGTGGTAGTACAGCGGGTTGGCCAGCGCATCGGAAAGCTCACGGGCAATCGCTTCGCCGCGGCTGCGCACGCTGCGGTCGAACAGTTCATGGATGACGCCGCCGCTGAGGTTGCGCACCTCGCTCTGCATCGCCGCCTGCCGCCCCAGCAGCACCGCCAGGATCGCCACCACCACAAGCATCGCCCCGCCCATCGCGAGCAGGAACCGCGCCTGCATTCCCGAGCCGAGCCACTTCATTCCACTTCCATCCGCACGCGCGTCAATCCTTGTTTCAATTCATCCAGCCGCTGCTGCGCATGCGCGTCGACGCGGTGGAAACCGGAAGTACCAAAAAAACGGTGCAGCGCTGCCTGTGCCTGCGGATCACTGGCCGCCTGCAGCAGGACCTCCTGCAGGCGATCACGGACGCGTGCATCCAGGTCGGCGCGCACCACCTCCACGGCGCGAGGATAGGGCTCCGTGCGCAACAGTTCGCGGAAGTCGCGCCGGAACGCCCGCGGCATGCGCCGCTCATCGTTCCAGTCCACGCTGCTCACCGCGCCCGCATCGGCCACGCCCTTGTGCACGTAGGTGGCGATGTTCAGCTCGCTACGGGCGAACACATAGCCGACGCTGTCCGTGCCCGGAGCGTCCCACGTACCCGCGAGGATCTGTGGGGACAACCCGTGGCCCAGCAACGTCATCACCGGCACCAGGTAGGCGCTGGTGGATGCGGTGTTCTGCAGCGCAAGGCGGTGGCCCCGCAGGTCCTCCAGCCGCTGGAACGGGCTGTCGCGGCGCACGAAGAATACGGTCTGGTACTCACGCACGCCATTGCGCTCGGTCAGCAGCAACGGCCGCGCACCGCTGCGCTGCCCCAACGCCACTGCGGTTCCGGCGGTTTCCGTGACCCAGTCGACCTGCCCCCGCCGCAGATAGCTGGCCATCTGCTGCGGATCACGCGCCATCAGTATCCTCCCCTCCTGGATGCCGACGTCGTGCATGCGTGCCACCACGTAGTCCAGCAGCGGCTGCAGCTGCTGGTAATGGGCCTTGGGATCGTCGCTGATCCGGCCCAGCACCAGCACCGGATCCGGCGCAGCGCGCACCGTTCCGGCCAGCAGGACCATGGCCAGGCTCAGCAGCGCCCCCTGCATTGCCGTTCGCAGACCCGACACCGGTTTCATCCCCCCCTGGGTATCCGGACAGACTACCCGAAAAAATGAGAACGTCGTCAGCCGTTGTGACTGCCCGGCTTGGCCAGACGAGCCATGCGCTGGGCATCGGCCAGGATGCCGCGCAGCAACCGCACTTCCTGCTCGCTCGGCTCGCTGCGCAGGAACAGGCGGCGCAGCTTGCGCATCGCCGACTCCGGCGCACGGCCCTTGTGGAAATCGATCTCGTCCAGGGTGTCGCCAAGCTGGGCGAAGAAGCTCTCCATCTGTTCGTGGCTGGCCACCTGCTCACGAAAGCCCGGTTCGGCGCCAACGGCAGGCTGGGCGCCGAGCAGCTGCATGCGCACCTCGTAGGCCAGCACCTGCACGGCGGCGGCGAGGTTGAGCGAACTGAACGCCGGATCGGACGGAATGTGCACCGCCGCGTGGCACAGCTGCAGCTCCTCGTTGGTCAGGCCGGTCCGTTCCCGGCCAAATACCAGCGCCACCTCGGCGCCGTCACCTGCCTTGGCGACCGCACGGGCCGCTGCGTCGGCGGGCAGGTACTCCTCCAGTTGGACCCGACGCGCGCGGGCCGTACACCCCAGCACCAGACGGCAGTCGGCGACGGCCTCGGCCAGGGTGGCCACCACGGGCGCATCGCCGAGCACGTCCTCGGCGCCGGCCGAGCGGCGGAATGCCTCCTCGTCCAGCGGTTTTTCCGGGGCCACCAGTACCAGGCGGGCCAGGCCCATGGTCTTCAGGGCGCGGGCGGCGGCGCCCATGTTGCCGGGATGCTGGGTTCCGACCAGGACGAATCGGAGGCGGGTGGCGGCGGGGAACTGGGACATGAACAGGGAAAAGGTCGAGCTGGACGATGACCAATGGTAAACTGTGCGGCCGGCCACTGCGCCGGACCCGCTCTTTTCCCCCGCCAGTCCTACCCTTCTGCCTTTCCGGGAGCCCACGCCATGCAGAAACCCGCCGTCACCGTCATGGTCAAGGCCGCCCGCCTCGCCGGCAACGTCCTGTTGCGCAACATCAACAAGCTCGAGGCACTGAACGTGGTGCAGAAGGGGCGGATGGACTACGCCAGCGAAGTCGATGCGGATGCGGAAAAGGTCATCGTCAAGGAGCTCAAGCGCGCATATCCCGAGTACGGCGTGTTTGGCGAGGAAGGCGGCGTGCAGGGCGAACATCGCCACATGTGGGTCATCGATCCGCTGGACGGCACCAGCAACTACCTGCGCGGCGTGCCCCACTACTGTGTATCGATCGCCCTGGTCGAGAACGGCGAGCCGACCGACGCGGTCATCTTCGATCCGCTGCGCAACGAGCTGTTCACCGCCAGCCGTGGCGCGGGCGCCGTGCTGAACGACCGTCGCATCCGCGTGGCGGATCGCAAGGACCTGGGCGGCACCATGATCCAGACCGGCTTCGCTCCGCGCGAGCGCGCCCGTGCCGGCGCCCAGTTGAAGGCGGTCGATGCCCTGCTGGTGCAGGCCGAGGACATCCGCCGTACCGGTTCCGCTGCGCTGGACCTGGCCTACGTCGCCTGCGGTCGCGCCGACGCCTACTTCGAGGCCGGGGTGAAGGCCTGGGACATCGCGGCCGGCGTGCTGCTGGTGCGCGAGGCCGGTGGCAAGGTGTGCGATTTCAAGGGAGCGCCGCTTGCACGCATGGACAACCGCGGTCCGGAAACCCAGCAGGTGGTGGCGGGCAACCTGAAGGTGGCCGAGTCGCTGCAGAAGGTGCTGGTCAACACGGGCTATGCAGCCGAGTTCGACGCGAAGTTCTGAGCTTCCCTGTAAAGCGGTTCATGGAGACGGCACCTGTGAAGGTGCCGTTTTCGTATCCGCAGTGATCGTGCTTGTCACTTTCTTTGCTCGTGCAAAGAAAGTAACCAAAGAAACACGCCGCCAGGACGCGAGCCGACGTGCTGTGCACGCCGGTTCCCTGCGCTCCTCGGTCCGTCGAGGGACGGTGCGGGAACTCGCTGCGCTCAGACACCCGCACCTCTTCGCCCTCGCCGGACCTGCGGTGCTCGGCTCGCTCAAGGCGGACCCAAGGTCAAGAACCACAGCTGCACGACGATGACGGGTAGCGCCGGGCCATGCCCGGCGAGCGAAGCGGCCGCTTCGCCTTCGACCTTGAAAGTGACACCCCTCCGCAGTCGCGGAAACGATCCTGCGGGCACGCGTCGATGCTGCCGACGCGCAAACAGAAACGCCCGGCACGGGGCCGGGCGTTCCTGTAGCAGTGCGTTGCAACCGGAGGCTTACACCACCGTCGAGGCCCGCAGCGCGGCGATGCGCTCTTCCAGCGGCGGATGGCTCATGAACAGCTTCTTCGCGGTCGAACCGGCGATGCCGAAGGCGGCGATCTGGGTCGGCAGCGTGCTCTGGCCGTGGTTGAGCTGCAGGCGCTCCAGCGCGGCGATCATCTTCTGGCGACCCGCCAGCGAGGCGCCACCGGCATCGGCGCGGAACTCACGATGGCGCGAGAACCACATCGAGATCATGGTCGCGAACAGGCCGAACACCATCTCCAGCACGAACACGATGATGTAGTAGGCGAACCCGCGGCCGCCGCCTTCGCGGTTGCCCGACAGCGCGCTGTCGATGACGCCGCCGACCACGCGCGCCAGCACGATCACGAAGGTGTTCAGCACACCCTGCAGCAGCGCCATGGTGATCATGTCACCATTCGCCACGTGGGCGATCTCGTGGCCCAGTACGGCTTCGGCCTCGTCTTCGCTCATGTTCTGCAGCAGACCGGTGGACACCGCCACCAGCGCGTTGTTGCGGTTGGCGCCGGTGGCGAACGCGTTGATCTCCGGGCCATCGTAGACCGCCACTTCGGGCATCCCGATGCCGGCCGCCTTGGCCTGGCGCTCGACGGTGGCCAGCAGCCAGCGCTCGGTCTGGTTGCGTGGCTCGGTGATCACCACCGCGCCGGTGGAGCGCTTGGCCATCCACTTGGACAACAGCAGCGAGATGAAGGAACCGCCGAAGCCGAAAATCGCAGCCATCACCAGCAGGCCGCTCATCTGGTTCGGATTGACCCCCAGCAGCGACATCACGATGCCGGCCAGGATCAGCACTGCAAAGTTGGTGGCTAGAAAGAGTGCGATGCGGGTAAACATGGGAAATTCCGGCTCGGAAGGGGTCGATATCCGCCAATTTGCGGTGCGGTCAGCTTGAATTCAAGCACCAACCTGACCGACGATTCAGCCAGCATGACCTCCCCCCTTTCCTGCGGCCGCTTCGCGCCCTCGCCTACCGGCCTGCTACACCCCGGCTCCCTGCTGGCTGCATTCGGCAGCTGGCTGCTCGCGCGCCATCACCATGGCCTGTGGCGGCTGCGCATCGAGGACATCGATCCCCCACGCACCGTGCCCGGGGCTGCGCACTCGCAGTTGCAGGCACTGGCGGCATTCGGCCTGGCCCACGATGGTCCGGTGCTGTGGCAGAGCGAACGTGGCGATGCTTACCAGCAGGCTCTGGACAGGCTGCTGGCCAGCGGGCTGGCCTTCATCTGCCACTGCAGCCGCAGCGAACTGGCAGCCCGGGGGGGCATCCACCATCGCTGCGTCGCGCGGCAGCCCCGACCGGACCCTGCCGTCCGCTTCCGCGTACCGGCCGGCAGCGTGGTGCAGTTCGACGATGGCCTGCGCGGCCGTCAGGTGCAGGACGTCCACGCCGAGGTGGGTGATTTCGTGCTGCGCCGCGCCGACGGGTGCTGGGCCTACCAGCTGGCGGTGGTGGTCGACGATGCCGCGCAGGGCGTCACCGACGTGGTGCGCGGCGCCGACCTGCTCGACTCCACCGCGCGGCAGATCCTGCTGCAGCAGGCACTCGGACTGGCAGTGCCGCGATACTGGCACCTGCCCCTGCTGCTGGACGCGCCCGGGCACAAGCTGTCCAAGTCGCTGGCCGCGCTGCCGGTCGACAGCGCCCGCCCGGTGCCGGTGCTGCGTCAGTTGTGGGGCCTGCTCGGCCAGTCGCCCGCCGCACTCGAGGGTCACGACGATCTGCACGACCTGCTCGCGGCGGCCCGGCAGGCATTCGATCCGGCCCGCCTGCCACGCACGGACATCCTGTTGCCGACGGGCGCACTTTCCGCGCCGATGTTGCAGAATCCCCCTTCCCCCACCTGAAACCCGGACTGCATTCCATGACATCTCGCGTCGCACTGGTCACCGGCGGAACCGGCGGCATCGGCACCGCCATCTGCCAACGCCTGGCCGACCAGGGCCACCGGGTCGCCACCAACTATCGTGATGAAGCCAAGGCCCGCGCCTGGCAACAGGCGATGACCGAACGCGGCTACAGCGTGTCCATCTTCGCCGGCGACGTGTCCGATCCGGACAGTGCCGAAGCGATGGTGCGCGCCGTCGAAAACGAACTGGGCCCGGTGGAGATCCTGGTCAACAACGCCGGCATCACCCGCGATACGACCTTCCACCGGATGCGTGCGGACCAGTGGCATGACGTGATCAACACCAACCTCAATTCGGTGTTCAACGTCACCCGCCCGGTCATCGAAGGCATGCGTCGCCGCGGCTGGGGCCGGGTCATCCAGATCAGCTCGATCAACGGTCTGAAGGGCCAGTACGGCCAGGCCAACTACGCCGCCGCCAAGGCCGGCATGCACGGCTTCACCATCTCACTGGCGCGCGAGAACGCGGGCTTCGGCATCACCGTCAATACCATTTCGCCGGGCTATGTCGCCACGGACATGGTCATGGCCGTGCCGGAGGAAGTGCGGGCCAAGATCATCGCCGACATTCCGACCGGGCGCCTGGGCAAGCCGGAGGAGATCGCCTACGGCGTGTCCTTCCTGGTGGCCGAGGAGGCCTCATGGATCACCGGCAGCAACCTGGACATCAACGGCGGCCACCACATGGGCTGGTGAGCCGCGCGGGGGGCGGCCGGTCACGTGCCGGACCGCACCTGCCTGCGGTCATGCTGCGCAGCACGCAAACCCTTGTTGCGCAACATGATCCGCCGTGAAAGCCAAGCCTGGCGGGGGTTGGGGCGGTTGCAACGGCTGCTGCACTGCGCCATGCTGCGCGTCTACTGTGACGAGTGACCGCTTCATGGCTGCGACCCGCATCATCAAGAAGTATCCGAACCGCCGTCTCTACGACACCGAGATTTCCAGCTACATCACCATCGAGGACGTCCGCCAGCTGATACTGGACGGTGAAGACTTCGAGGTCCGCGACGCCAAGAGCGGCGACGACCTTACCCGTTCGGTCCTGCTGCAGATCATCGCCGACCAGGAGCAGGACGGCGAGCCGATGCTCTCCACCCAGTTGCTGAGCCAGCTGATCCGCTTCTACGGCGACTCCCTGCAGGGATTCATGGGCAACTACCTGGAACGCAGCATGCAGGTGTTCCTGGACCAGCAGCAGCAGTTCCGCCAGCAGATGGGCAACCTGCTGGGCCAGACGCCGTGGGCGATGATGAACCAGCTGACCGAACGCAACCTGGAGCTGTGGCAGGAATTCCAGCGCAGCATGGGCACCGGCTTCGGCGGCCCCCGCCCCGGCGGAACCGGCACGGGAACCGGAACCGGCAGCAAGCCGAACGAACCGGGCACCGGCACCGGCGGCAAGACCCGCCGCTGAGCTACGACAGGGACTGACATGAAAACGGCGCGCCACTGGCGCGCCGTTTTCGTCTGCGGGTCATCCGCAGGCAGACGTCAGCGCTTCGCCTTGCACGCCGTGCAGACGCGCTCGACCTTGTAGCCCTTCGCCCTGAGCTTCTCGACCACGCCATCGCTGCCGAGCAGATGCAGCGTGCCAACCACCACCAGCGTGCCACCCTGCCCCGCCTGCAGATAGGGCACCAGCTTCGGCACCCAGGCATCATTGCGGCCGGTATTGATGCGCTGATACAGCTGCGGATACTGCTGGCGCATCTCGGCAGCCATTTTCGTCCACAGCAGGCGCTCGTCACCGCGGCGCCATGCGTCGTGCAGCATGCGCGCCTGTTCATCACCCTTGTCGGCCTGATCGAGGGCTTCGGACAGCATCTGCCGCTGCTCCTGCACCGACATCCCATCAAGCATGCCGATCTGCGTATCGATGTCCTCCAGACCACCGGTGCTGCGCCCGGTCGCCTGTGCGCGCTCCATGAAGTGACGGTCCAGACCGAGGGCCGGGTCCAGGCCCATCTTCTGCATCTGCCCCACTGAAATGCTCAGGCCGACAAACCAGGGTTTCATGCCCTGCATCTGCGCCAGCGGCAGCTTGTTCACGGCGGCGAAGGCCTGCAGCTTCTGCCAGGTCGCTGCATCGAGATCACGCTTCAGTTCGCTGCCGTCGGTGCGCACGGCGGCCTGCACCATGCGGCTGGCCAGCTGCGGCGACTGCATGTCTTCCGGCGAGAGTTCGAACAACACGCGCTGCGAGGCCCCGAAGGCCTGCTCCACGTCGGCCGACAGCGGATAGTCCTGCGGCTTCAACAGATGGAACGAGCCCAGCAGAGACAGCCGTGAATCGCCGGGGCCGGTGACCTTCCACAGCAGCGGTACCGGCGGCTTGACCGACGCACCTTCAGCGGCCGGGGCATTGCGCGCCTGCGCCAGTGGCGCCACCGCGCAGGCCAGCAGCAACAGGGCGGCGTGTAACAGGTGTCTGATCATCATGTCAGCCTTCTCCTTCAGGCAGGTGGTAGGCCTTTTCACCCGCGTCCACGCGAAGGTCCAGCCGGTTCTCCGGCGGCGCCAACGGGCAGGTCGCGTAGGGCGTGAACGCGCAGGGCGGGTTGTAGGCGTGGTTGAAATCGATGAGCACGCGGCCATCGGTGCCGGGGGCGCCGGTATCCAGATAGCGGCCAGCGGGATAGCTGCCGCGACCGCTGGTGCGGTCCGCGAAAATCAGGAACAGGGGCTCGCCGGGGGCACCGATCGCCTCCAGCCGCCAGGTCCGGCCATCACGCTCGAACTCGACGGCACCGGCATTGGGCATGTCGGTGGTCAGTCCGGTGATGTCGACGATCGGCAAGGTCTTGCCCGGTGCGTGCGCAACGAAGCGCGCCTGCACCTGCCAGTCGGGACCTCCCGGCCAGTACTGCAGGCCGACGAAATCCCGGCGTGCAGGCGCATCGGCATGCTTGACCCTCAGCGCATCGCGCGGACCACGCCGGATCAGGCTGAGCTGGCCCTTGCCACCGTCGAAGGCAAGCAGGGTGGGCTGCGGATCCTTGTCGGTATCCATGCGGATGCGCCCCCTCACCGGCTGGCCATTGTGAGTGAGCTCCGCCCCGGCTTCCGGCGTGAACCACCATTGCCGGCCCTCGCGCCGCAGCAGGCCGAGCTTGTCCGGCCCCACTGCCAGGCGGACGCCATTGGTGGCACCGCTGCCAACGAAGTGCGAGCTGTTCTGCAGCCAGTGCAGCCCGACCAGCGCTGTCCAGCCATCAGGCCGCGTCAGATCCTGATAACGCGCCACGCGCCATTGCTGCTGCGCTGCGGCGTATGCCGGGTCTTCCACCACCGCAGGCGCCGGCGGCGGCGCCGGACTGCAGGCTGCCAGCAACAAGACAGCCAGCAGGCCGCCCATTCCCCGATACGCCATCGATGCTCCCCTCAACGTCCGCGCAGGAACCAGCGGTCGATCTCCGCCAGCGAAAAACGGGCCCAGGTCGGCCGGCCGTGGTTGCACTGGCCGGATCGCTCGGTGATCTCCATGTCGCGCAGCAGGGCGTTCATTTCCGGCACCGTCAGCCGGCGATTGGCTCGCACAGCGCCATGGCAGGCCATGGTCGACAGCAGTTCATCGCGCGCGCTCGCTACGCGGCGGCTCTGGCCGTGCTCACGCAGGTCGGTCAGCACATCGCGCAGCAGCCCCTCCGGCTCGGCGTGGGCCAGCAGCGCGGGAATGCTGCGCACATGCAGCGAGCCCGGGCCGGCCCGCGTCACCTCGAAACCAAGCGAGGCCAGCGTCGCGGCCTCGCTCTCTGCGGTGTCCGCTTCGCGTTCGCCCACCGCCAGCGTGATCGGCACGAGCAACGGCTGCGACTGCAGGCCGATACCATCGTGCGCGTTCTTCAGCCGCTCGTAGCCGATGCGTTCGTGCGCCGCGTGCATGTCGACCACGATCAGGCCTTCGGCATTCTCGGCCAGGATGTAGATGCCATGCAGCTGCGCGATCGCATACCCCAGGGGCGGCACGCCCGCGTCTGCACGGGTGTCCGGCAGGCCGTTTCCGCTCGGCATCGCAGGCTGCGCGGTGCCGCCTTCGCCTGCAGCAGGCGTGGCATAGAGCGCGGCGTAGGCGGCCGGCGCATCGGCAACCTGCAGGCCCAGCGGCTGCTGCGGGCGCCATCCCTGATATCCGCCACCGCCGCCCGCCCCCGGAGCAGGACCACGGACCAGACCGAATCCGGACGCGCCCACGGTCGATGACGCCGCTGCTGCCCCCGCTTCCGCTGCCTGCCCGGCACCTGCACCGATCTCCTGCGCCGACACGCCGGCTCGGGTATCGGCCAGCGCGTCCTTCAACGTGCGATAGACGAAATCATGGACCAGCCGCGCATCACGGAAACGCACTTCGTGCTTGGCCGGATGCACGTTGACGTCGACGCGCGTGGGGTCGAGTTCCAGGAACAGCACGTAGGCCGGTTGCCGGCCATGGAACAGCACATCGCCGTAGGCCATCTTCACCGCGTGGGCAACGCTGCGGTCGCGCACCGAACGGCCGTTGACGTACAGGTACTGCTGGTCGGTACTGGCCCGCGAATAATGCGGCTGCGCGATCCAGCCGTGCAGGCGCAGGCCCGCGCCGCTGTGGTCCACGCGCACCGCCTGCAGCGCGAAATCATCGCCCAGTGTCTCGGACAGGCGCGCGTCCGAATACAGGTCACCCGGCTTGTAGCGGCGTGATGCCTTGCCATTGTGCGAAACCCGCAGCTCGACGTCCGGCCGCGCCAGCGCCAGCGAGCGCAGCCATTCTTCGATGTGCCCCAGTTCGGTGCGCTCGGCGCGCAGGAACTTGCGTCGCGCGGGCACGTTGTAGAACAGCTCGCGCACTTCCACCGTGGTACCCGGTGCGTGCGCGCGCGGCGTGACCTCGCCGATCTTGCCGCCATCGATCTGCAGCGCGGAACCGTGCTCGTCATCTGCGCGGCGCGACGCCAGGGTGAAACGACTGACCGACGCGATCGATGGCAGCGCTTCGCCGCGGAACCCGAGCGTGGCCACCGACTCCAGATCGTCCAGGTTGGCGATCTTGCTGGTGGCGTGCCGCGAGACGGCCAATGGCAGCTGCTCCGCTGCGATGCCACTGCCGTTGTCGCGGATGCGGATCAGGCGCACGCCGCCTTCTTCCAGGTCGATGTCGACACGGCTGGCGCCGGCATCGATCGCATTCTCGACCAGCTCCTTGACCACCGACGCGGGGCGCTCGACCACCTCGCCGGCGGCGATCTGGTTGATCAGGATGTCCGGCAAAGGCCGGATCGGGCGCGGGCCGGGCGCGCTCATGGGGCAAGGTAGGCAGCAGACTTCATGCGCCGATGATAGCGGAGGTACCGCGTGGAGAGTCGAGCCGGATCACCTGTGCGATGCCGATGATGCGCCACGCCCCAGGCATGGCCGGTCCAACAGGGTGCGGCCTACTTGCTGCCGCCGGCCATGGTGGCAGCCGCGTCGATCTCGGCCTGTGCGCGGGCCGCGTAGAGCGTCCCCGGCGGCGGCTGCCGGCTGAAGAACGTGTGCACGCCATCGAGCACCGCACCGGCGATCTTGCGCTGGTAGCCCGGGTCGATCAGGCGGCGCTCCTCGTCCGGATTGGAGATGAAGGCGGTTTCCACCAGCATCGCCGGCATGTCCGAGGTGCGCAGCACCGCGAAGTTGGCCCGCTCGATGTTTGGCTTGTGGTTGTTGCCGATCCGCTTCAGTCCACCCAGCACATGACCGGCCGCATCTTCGGACGCTTTCATGTAACCGCTCTGCGCCAGATCGAGCAGAACGTTGGCCAGCGTGCCTTCAGTCTGCTGCAGGCGCACACCACCGACCAGATCGGCGGCGTTTTCCTTGTCCGCCAGCCAGCGCGCACGCTGCGACGAGGCACCCTTGGTGGACAGCACGTACACCGATGAACCGGTCGCCGAGCGGTTCTCGGCGGCGTCCGCATGAATCGAGATGAAGATGTCAGCCTTGTTCGCGCGGGCCTTCTGTGCGCGCATCGGCAGCGGGATGAACACGTCGCTGTCGCGGGTCAGATAGGCTTTCAGGCCCGGCGTGGCATTGACCTGACGGGCCAGCTCACGCGCCACCGCTAGGGTAACGTCTTTCTCGCGCTTGCCGGTGGGTCCGATCGCGCCCGGATCCTGTCCGCCGTGGCCGGGATCGATCGCCACCACCAGGTGCCGCATGCCAGGCTGCATACGGATGCGCGAAGCGTCGCTGGGCATCGCCGGACGCGGCGGTTCGGGCGGCGGCGATGCCGGTACCGGTGCCGGGGCTGGCGGATTGCTCACCACCGCCGCGGTGCGCTGGCCGGCCAGGATCGCCGCGGGCGACGATGCCGCCGGGGTGCTGCTGGCGCTGGTGCCCGCAGCGGCCACCTGCACGGGCGCGGTGGACGGCGCCGGCGTGGGCGCGGCCGGGGCGGCAGCCGTGGCACTGGCCTGCTGCTGCACCTGCGCGGTCAACAACGCGGTAGCGCGGGCGGCGTCGCTGCGCGTCTGCATGCTGGGTGCCGTCGTCTGCGTGGTCGTGGCAACCGGAGCCGGCGCCGCAGCGGCCACGCCCGGGCTGTCACCCGGCCATTCGATCACCAGCTTCGACGCCTCTCCTTCGCGCTGCATCTGCGGGCGGAACGGCGCCACGGACTCCGCAAGATCGAAAACAACACGGAAGGTGCCCGGAACCGGTTGTCCGGTGCGCACTGCCGTCACCACGCCCTGCGCGGCCGGCATCTTCAGGTTGCGCACGGCAGTGGAGTCCGGGAAATCGACCACCAGCCGGTTCGGGTTGGCCAGCGACAGCGTTTTGTAGCCGCCACTGCCGACCAGAGAGATTTCCGCGCGGGTGCCGGTGGAGCCTGTATTCAGCTGTACCTGGCGGACTTCACCCGCCCACGCGCTGAGGCTCGCCAGACCCAGTCCGACGGCGGCACAGATGGCGATGAGACGGTTCCCCAGACGCATGGCTCAGGATTCAATCACCGCGCTGAACGGAATGCAATACCTTTTTCCTTAATAATCCGTAACCTGCCGATCTTTGTTCTCGTCAGGCGACAGAAACAGGCCGCAAGTCTCCACCTTCGGCCAACCGCTGCAGCCATTCCCGGCCGGCGTCGCTGAGCCCACTGAGACGCGCCCGGCGCCCCTGGCCCTCGATCTCCAGCGCCACGACCAGGTCCGTCGGCGGCAATGCGCCCGCCCCCCGTTCCGGCCACTCGACCAGCCACAGCACCGCACTGCCCTCGTCCAGGCCCAGGAAATCCAGTTCCCCGGCCTGGCCGATGCGGTACAGGTCCAGATGCCACGCCTCGCCACCACTGGCCAGCGGATAGCGCTCGACCAGGGTGTAGGTTGGGCTGCGGATCGCACCCTGCACGCCCAGCGCACGCAGCAGCGCACGCGCGGTGGTGGATTTGCCGGCGCCGAGGTCGCCGCGCAGCTCGATCAACGCCTGCGGCGGTCGCGTGGCCGCCAGCCATTGCCCGAGACGTTCGGTGGCATCGCTGTCGGCAAGGAAGAATTCGTTCATGGGGAGCGTTCCGGATTGGCCAGCCGCCGCAGGGGCGCCAGCAGGTCGGTGGGAAGCAGACCACGCGCGCCGTCGATGGCAGCGGCGTCGCCGGCAAGCGCGTGCAGCAGGGCGCCGCCTGCTGCGGCATCGAATGCGTCCAATCCCTGCGCGCGCAGTCCAGCAATGACGCCGGTCAGCAGATCTCCCATGCCGCCGACCGCCATGCCCGGATTGCCGGCCGCGATCAGCCGCGGCAGCCGCGCAGGTGCCGCGACTACACTGCCGGCACCCTTCAGCACCACCGTGGCGTGATAGCGCTCGACCAGCGCCTGCGCGCTGCCGAAGCGATCGGCCTGTACCTCGGCGGTACTGCAGCCCAGCAGGCGTGCAGCCTCTCCCGGATGCGGCGTCAGGATGGCATCAGGCACCGCGTGCGGGTTCTGCGCCAGCAGATTCAGGGCATCGGCGTCGATCACCAGCGGACGCCCGCAGGCGAGCACGCTGGCATGCAGCGCACGCGCCCAGTCGTCCTGGCCAAGGCCCGGCCCGATCGCAACCACCCGTGCGCGGTCCAGCAGCGCAGGCAACGCCGCGCCATCTTCCAGCGCATGCGCCATCGCCTCGGGCAGGCGCGCAAGCATCGCCCCCACATGCTCACGACGGGTGCCGACACTGAGCAGTCCGGCACCGGCACGCAGTGCGGCCTCGGCCGCCATCACCGCTGCGCCACCACTGCCGTGGTTGCCGCCCACACACAGCACATGCCCGGACTCGCCCTTGTGGGTATTGGCCCGGCGCGGCGGCAGCAGCGCCCGCAGACGGTCGCCGACCCAGCGTTCCGCGCTGGCCGCGATGCCTTCCCGCGCCGCCTGCGGCAGGTCCAACGGCGCCAGCCGACGCTGGCCGACATGATCCAGCGCGTCGCCGGTGTACAGGCCCCGGTGGCAGACAATGAACTGCAGGGTGACCGCCGCGCGCACCGCAACGCCGGGCACGCCGCCCTGATCGGCATCGACACCGCTGGGTACATCCAGTGCCAGCACCGGCGCCGGAGAGGCGTTGAGTGCTTCGATCAGCGCCTGCGCCATGCCGGCCGGGGCCCGATCCAGGCCGAGACCGAACAGCGCATCCACGCCGACGTCGGCGACCGGCAGCTGGCCGTCGAATTCGATGCTGCTGCCGCCGGCGGCAGCGAATTCCGCCGCTGCCTGCTGCGCCAGCGGCGTGGCGGGCAGCCTGCCCGGCAGGGTGATCACCTGCACCTGGCGGCCCGCCTGCAGCGCATGGGTCGCCAGTACGTAGCCATCGCCGCCGTTGTTACCGGCGCCAGCCACCACATACAGACTGCGGGCATCCGGCCATTGCTGCAGCAGGCACTGCCAGCCCGCCAGGCCAGCCTGCGCCATCAGGCTCCAGTCACCATCACCGGCAAGCGCCGACGCGCGGGCGTCCAGCGCGCGCGCAGCAGCGGTGTCGAACAGAAGAGAGAGATCGGGCATGCCGGGATTTTATACTGGTGCACATGTCCTCCGTCCCCGCCCCTGCCCCAGCCGACCCGGTCCAGGCCGTGCAGCGCATCCGCGAACTGGCCCGCGCACACGGTTTCCAGCGCTGCGGCATTGCCGGCATCGAGCTGGGCGAAGACGAGGCACACCTGGCCGATTGGCTGGGTCAGGGCCTGTACGGCACCATGGACTGGATGGCACGCCACGGCACGCTGCGCGCACGCCCGGCCGAACTGCTGCCGGGCACGGTGCGGGTCATTTCCGTGGGCATGGACTACAGCCACCGCGACGATACCGAAGCCTGGGCGACCCTGGCCGATCCCGGCCGCGCCTACGTGGCGCGCTACGCGCTGGGGCGCGACTACCACAAGCTGATGCGCAACCGCCTGCAGAAGCTCGCTGCGCGGATCAACGATGAAGTCGCTCCACTGGGCTACCGCGTTTTCGTCGATTCGGCACCGGTGCTGGAACGGGCCCTGGCCCGCAACGCCGGGCTCGGCTGGATCGGCAAGCACACCTGCCTGATCGATCGCCAGGGGGGCTCATGGTTCTTCATCGGCGAGATCTACATCGACCTGCCGTTGCCGGTCGACGCGCCCGCCACTGCGCACTGCGGCACCTGCACGCGCTGCATCGACATCTGCCCCACGCGCGCCATCACCGGCCCGCAGCGGCTGGATGCGCGCCGCTGCATTTCCTATCTGACCATCGAGCATGAGGGCGCGATCCCCGAGGACATGCGGCCGCTGATCGGCAATCGCATCTATGGCTGCGACGACTGCCAGCTGGTCTGCCCGTGGAACAAGTTTGCCAAGCGCACCGATGAAGCCGATTTCCGCGCACGCAACAACCTGGACACCGCGCGCCTGGATCAGCTGTTCGCCTGGGACGAGGCGGAATTCCTGCGCCGCACCGAAGGCAGCCCGATCCGTCGCAGCGGCCATGAGCGCTGGCTGCGCAACATCGCCGTGGCACTGGGCAACGCGCCGACAGCACCGCAGACCCTGGCCGCACTGCAGACCCGCATCGATGATGCCTCGCCGCTGGTGCGCGAGCACGTGCAGTGGGCACTGGCACAGCACCGCACGACCTGAGCCGGGCGTGCCCGGCGCGCGCCAACGTGCGATCCTGAGTGCCCGCTCGACCCGCAGCGCGCCGTACCCATGCAGCCACGCAACAACGACATTCTCACTCCCAGCCAGCTCAACACGCTGGCACGCGACCTGCTGGAAGGCAGCTTCCCGGCGATCTGGGTCGAAGCCGAACTGGGCAGCGTGGCCCGCCCTGCGTCCGGGCACCTGTACTTCACCCTGAAGGACGCACGGGCACAGCTGCGTGCGGCGATGTTCCGGATGAAGGCGCAGTACCTGAAGTTCGTACCGCGCGAGGGCATGCGCGTGCTGGTGCGTGGCCGGGTGACCCTGTACGACGCACGCGGCGAGTACCAGATGGTGCTCGACCACATGGAGGAAGCCGGTGAAGGCGCGCTGCGGCGGGCGTTCGAGGAGCTGAAGGCGCGCTTGGACGCCGAAGGCCTGTTCGATCCTGCACGCAAGCGGGCGCTGCCCGCGCATGTGCGGCGGATGGCGGTGATCACCTCGCCGACCGGCGCCGCCGTGCGCGATGTGCTGAGCGTACTGGGCCGTCGTTTCCCGCTGCTGGAGGTGGACCTGCTGCCGACCCTGGTGCAGGGCTCCAGCGCCGCCGCGCAGATCACCCGCCTGCTGCAGGCAGCCGATGCCAGTGGTCGCTACGACGTGATCCTGCTGACCCGCGGCGGCGGTTCACTGGAAGATCTATGGGCGTTCAACGACGAAGCGCTGGCGCGCGCGATCGCCGCCAGCGATACGCCGGTCGTGTCGGCCGTCGGCCACGAGACCGACTTCAGCCTGAGTGATTTTGCCGCCGACCTGCGCGCGCCGACACCTTCGGTGGCGGCCGAGCTGCTGGTCCCCGACCAGCGTGACCTGGCCCTGCGCCTGCGCCGCAATGCCGCGCGGCTGGCACAGCTGCAGCGCCACGCGGTAGGACAGGCCATGCAGCGCGCCGACCGTGCGCTGTTGCGATTGAATGCGCAGAGTCCGCAGGCCCGGCTGGACCTGTTGCGGCGCCGCCAGCTGGAGCTGGGCCGGCGGCTGCACGCGGCCTTCAACCAGCAGCAGGAGCGCCGTGCCGCGCGCCTGCGCCATGCCGCCGCGGTGCTGCGTGGCCATCATCCGCAGCGCCAGCTGGACGCGATGCAGCGTCGCCTGTCGGCCCTGCGCGGACGCCCCCATGCAGCGATGCAGCGGCTGCTGCAACGCGATGCGCTGCGCCTGCGCGGCCTGGCCCGGTCCCTGGAGGCGGTCAGCCCATTGGCCACGGTGGCACGCGGTTACAGCATCGTGACCCGTGCCGATGATGGTGCACTGGTACGACAGGTTGAACAGGTCCAGCCCGGCGACGCACTGCAGGCACGCGTGGGCGACGGCGTCATCGACGTGCAGGTCACCTCGGTCAGGTAAGCGGGGGCCAAGGCGCAGCCCGGCGTGCGCCTTCCTACCTGGCCGCCTCGCAGAACTGCTTCCGGTACTCCAGCGCCTTCGGCATCAGGGCCTGCAGATTCTGGATCCGGGTTCCCGGGTTGGGATGGGTGGAGGCAAACTCCGGCGGCGACTGACCACCACTGGCCTGGCCCATCCGCTGCCACAGCGGCACCGCTTCGCGCGGATCGAAACAGGCAGCCGCAGCCAGCATCAGCCCCACCTCATCGGCCTGGGTCTCGTGGCTGCGTGCGTAGGGCAGCAGATAGCCATAACCCATCGCCGACATCACCATCTGCTGCTGCTGCGCATCCATGCCACTGGCAGCCCCGGCCATCTGCCCGATCTGGGTCAGCTTCTGCTGTGCCATGCGCTGCGCTCCATGGCGCAGCAGCGCATGGGCGATCTCATGCCCCATCACCACCGCCATCGCATCCTTGGTCCGCGCCACCGGCACCAGACCGGTATAGACCGCCATCTTCCCGCCCGGCAGGCAGAAGGCGTTGGCCTGCTCGGAGGGGATCACGTTCACCTCCCACTGGAAGCTGCGCGCGAAATGGGCCGGCTCCACGCCATGCTCCCGCGCCAATGCGGTCTCCACCACATCGACCTTGGCGATCAACCGCTCGGCAATCGCACGCACGTCACGCGAGATCTGCGCGTTCGGGTCCAGTGGCCGCTCCTGCGCCAGGATCTGCTGGTAGGCCTGCAGGCCCAGCGCGGTTTCCTGCTGGGCATCCAGGCTGCTGTCGATCATGACCTTCTCGCCGGTATAGGGATCGACCGTCCGGTTCGAAAACCAGTAAAAGGCCGCGTAACCCGCCGCCAGCAGCAGTACCCACCAGCGGATGTTGCCGAACAGGCCACGCCGCTGCGGGCCCTGCGGCGAGCGGGAAAATGGGTCGTTGCGCATGCGGTGTTCTTCCGGCTGGCCCCGCCGGCCGGCGGGCACGGCGCAATCTTAGTGTGCCGGAGCCCGCGCCGGGTGAAGCCGGCCGCTCAGATGCCGCGTACCAGGCGGAACCCGATGCGGGCGTTGGTGGTGTCCGAGTCCTGCGACTGCCGCCAGGCCGCCCGGGTCTGCTCGGGAGAGTTCGCCCAGTTGCCTCCGCGGATCACCCGCGCCCGGCAACCCGGGTTGAACCAGGCCACGCCGTCGGAGGGCGCACGCCGGTAGCTGGAATGCCAGCAGTCGGCCACCCATTCGCTGAGATTGCCGGCCATGTCGTGCAGGCCGAACGCGTTGGCCCGGAAGTTCGCCACCGGCGCCGGGCCCCACCAGCCATCGCCATAGCCGATGAACGCGTTGTGCCAATGCCGGCCAGACGGCGAGACATCCTTGCTGCCGGTGAAGTTGCCGCTGCCCGGCGGGGGCGTGCCTGTATCCCCCCAGGGATAACGGCCGCTGCTGCCGGCGCGCAGCGCATACTCGAACTCGGCCTCGCTGGGCAGCCGGTAGCTGTAGCCGGTCTGCTCGGACAGCCACGCGGCATAGTTTTCCGCGTCGCGCACGCTCACATGCATCACTGGCGCATTGCCCAGCGCGCGCGCGCCGTCGTAATCCGAGCGCCAGTCGACACCGCTGCGGCGGATGAAGTTGCCGCTGCGCTCGTCATAGACCACCGAATGACCGCGACGGGTCGCGCGTGGGCGGGCATTGGTGGCTTTGACGTAGCGCTCGAAATCGCTGACGGTCACCTCGGTGATGGCCATCGCGAAACCGCGGTCAAACCGCACGTAATGCGAAGGGCGCTCGGCATCGGTGGCGCCGGGCTCGGCATCCCCTGCGCCCATCTGGAAGCCGCCATGCGGCACCACCACCATCTGCGGGCCACGCCCGCCATCGCGCATCGCGTCGCTGAACACCTGGCCGGGACGGAAACTGCCGTAATGCGTTGCCAGATCGATGCGCTCGCGCAGCTGCGCCACGACCGCGTCGCCGGGCAGCGCGATGCGCAGTGCTTCGGCCAGCTTCTCGCGTGCAGGTTTCAGGCCCTGCGGCGTCGCCAGGTCGCGCAGGCCCTCGTCGCGCAGCTGCGCCAGGGTGTTGGCCCGGATCTGCTCGATGCGCTCGAAGGCGTCGGCGATGGTCGGCGAGGAATCACGGACTTTGCTGGCTTCGGCCAGCCAGGTGCCGGCACTGGCGAAGTCACGGCGGCGGGCGGCCTCCTCGGCACGCCGGATCAGGCCGCTCTCCGCCGCAGCAAGGCCCTGGCGTGCGCGGCGGTTGCCCTCGTCAAGCGCCAACGCCTCGCGGAAACTGCCGATCGCGCCGTCACCGTCCTCGCCGATCCGGTCCGCGCGCAGGTCCTCCTCGCCGGCCCGGTTGTAGGCCACCACGCGTTGCGCGATCTCCACCCGCGCCTGCAGGGCACGCACCTTTTCATCGTCAGGGGCCAGGGTCAGCAACACCAGCGCCTGGCGTCCCGCTTCGGCCAGCGCCTCGCGCTGCTGCAGCGGCCGCACCAGCAAGGCATCGGTCTGCTGCAGCAGGCGCTGGCGGGCACGCTGCAGACCAGCACGGGCCTGGCGGTCGTCAGGCACCTCCTCCTGCACCGCCAGCCACAGCGGGATGGCGGCATCGCCATCCTCGTACAGCCGATCCTGGGCAAACGCCTGCTCGGCGGCCCTGCGCAGCTGCGCCAGGCTGCGCCCCTCCCGATCGACACGGGGCGGCGTCCACTGCTGCACGTCTTCGGCGGCATCCTGACCGGCGATGGTCACGCTGCCCTGCACCGCCGGCCGATCCTCCGGCGCCGGCGGCGATGCCGCCTGGCCGGAACCCTCGCCGGCCTTGCCTGCCGGTATCGGCGGTGACGGGGTGCAGGCGACCAGAGCCAGGGCCAGGCTGGCGCACAGCGCGGACGACAGCGGAAAACGCAAGCAGAGCCTCCTTCGGCACGGACGCGGACCGACGTTAGGCTATTCTCCCCTGCCTGAGCAAACCCGAGTAGCAGGCCCTGACCCGTGGCAATCTGGATCACCACCCCCGCCGAGCTGGATGCGTACTACCAGCAGCGTCCCACCCGCATCGGTCTGGACACCGAATTCATCCGTGAACGCACCTTCTGGCCGCAACTGGCGCTGGTGCAGATGGCGGTCGGCGAGGACATCCTGCTGATCGATCCGCTGATTCCCGGCATGCCCGAAGCACTGGCCCCCTGGCTGACCGATACGTCGATCATCAAGGTGATGCACAGCGCCAGCGAGGATCTGGTGGCCTTCAAATGGACCTGCGGCGTGCTGCCACGACCGCTGTTCGATACCCAGATCGGCGCGGCGCTGGCCGGCATCGGTGCCGGCATGGGCTACCAGAAGCTGGTGCAGGAGATCACCGGCGTGACCCTGGCCAAGGGCGAGACCCGCTCGGACTGGATGCGCCGCCCGCTCTCCGAGTCGCAGCTGCAGTATGCCGCCGATGACGTCGAGCACCTGTTCGCGCTGCATGACGCGATCGACGCGAGACTGCAGGCGATGGGACGCCAGCAGTGGCTGCACGACGACGCTGAACGCCTGTTGGCCAGCGTCGCCAACGATGAGGACCGCTGGCCGCACCTGTCCATGCGCTCGGCCCAGTTCCTCGATGCCGAGGCACAGCGACGCCTGCTGCGCCTGCTGCGCTGGCGCGATGTGCAGGCACGCCAGAGCGACCGGCCGCGCAGCTGGATCCTGGACAACGAACTTGCCGCCCTGCTGGCGCGCTCGCCACCGGCCGATGTCGACGCGCTCGCCAAGCTGTTCGAGCCGTTCCCGAAGGCGCCGCGCAAGCTGACAGCCGCCGTGTGGCAGGCCCTGGACACTCCGCTGGCCGACGAGCAGGACGCGCCGCTGGCAACCCAGCCCACCGACAGCAGCAAGAAGACGCTGAAGAAAATGCAGGACGCCGTGGCCGAATGCAGCCGTGAACTGGGCCTGGCGGACGGCGTACTGGCCTCGCGCAAGCACCTGGAAAGCTACCTCGAGCACCGCCAGTGGCCGTCGGCGCTGGCCGGATGGCGCCAGCAGGCGCTGGAATCGCGCCTGCAGCCATTGTTGCCGGTGCGCTGACAACGCGCTGCAGCAACGGGAAGGGGCGGCCAGGATCACCGGGCCGCCCCTTCCCGCAACCGTTCGATTACCAGTTCATGTTCAGCGACACACCCACGGTACGCGGCTCGTTGTACACCGCGGCCATGTAGTTCTCGATCACGCCCTTGAGATTCTTCTCGTTGGTGATGTTGCGTGCGAACAGCGCGACTTCATAGGCACCGTAGTTGCCGGAGTAACCGATCTTCAGGCCGCCCTCGAAGTCCCCCTTGGAGTTGAACTCCTTGCTGTCATACAGCACGAAGCTGGTATAGCCCTGCTTGTTCCAGTCGGTGGACACGAACATCGTGGCCGCGTCGCTGACCGGGAAATCGTAGCGTGCGGCCAGGTTGACGTTGTACTTCGGTGCGTTCGGCAACGGGTTGCCGTCGATCTGCGCGAAGGTGTTCGCACCCACCTTGATGGTCGGATCATCCACGGTGCACACCACCTGGCCATTCAGGCCGCAGACCTGCGCGTACACGCGCTTGTCCTTGATTTCGCTGTGCAGCAGGCTGACACCGGCGCTCAGGGTCAGGTTGGGAACCGGACGCAGTTCCATGTCTGCTTCGAAACCATACGCCTTGGCCTTGTCTGCGTTGAACAGCACGCCGTTGCCGTCCGAATCGTTACCGTTGAGCTGGATATCGTTGACGGTGTAGGTAAACGCGGTGGCGTTCAGGCGCAGGCGGTTGTCCCACAGGCTGCTCTTCACGCCGGCCTCCCAGGACAGGATGGTCTCCGAGTCGGCGGTGGTGAAGTCGGCATTGAACACCGCCGAACGGCCCTGGATGGTGGGCCCACGGAAGCCGCGCGCCACCTTCGCATAGACGCTGACGTCCGGCGTGATCTGGTACATCGCACTCAGGTCCCAGCTGGGCGTGGTATCGGACATCCTGACGTCGGTGCGGCCCTTGTAGGTCACCACCCCGGCAGCGGTGTCGGCGGTCTTCAGCAGCCGGGTGTGCTTCTCGTCGCGGGTCTGGCGCAGGCCGGCGGTCACCGTGAACCTGTCGGTGAAGGCGTAGCTGAGCTGGCCAAAACCGGCCCAGGAGGTGTTCTTGTTGCGCAGGCGTACCCAGTTGTTCGGATTGCGCGCAGCGCCCTGCAGGAACCAGGCACGCTGGTAGAAGTCGGTGGTGTCGCTGCCGTTGAAATAGAACGCGCCGGCCTGCCACTGCAACGCGCTGTCGTCATGGCTGGCCAGACGGAATTCCTGGGTCCACTGGTCCAGGTCGCGGATCCGGCCCATCGACTGGCCGTAGCCATTGGGCACGCCGTTGACCGGGTAGTTCACCGCAGCACCGCCATCGGTATCGCCACGGCTGTAACCGGAGGTGGTTTCATACGCGGTGATCGAAGTGAAGTCGATCGCGCCGAAGTCGTAGCGCGCCTTCACCGAGCCACCGTAGGTCTTGTAGGCCTGCGGGTTGTTGTCGGCTTCGTCGTAGGCGACCTGGTCGCGCGGCACGTCGGTGCGGTTGGAACCCTTGGTCAGCGCACCGCGCAGGAACAGGGTCGAGGTGCCTTCGTAATCGCGCGCGTGTGCCGAGGCCAGGATCGAGAACTGCTCGCTCGGCGTCAGCAGCAGCTGGGCGCGGACGTTGCGGTCATCGAAACCGCCCATGGCGTTCTTCTTCGGGCTGACGGTGCCATCCGCACTCGGGCCGCTGTAGGTGTTGTCGACATAGTCGTCGCGATGCTGGTACAGGGCCGACACGCGGAACGAGGCGATATCGTTGATCGGACCGCCAAAGCCGCCATCGATCGACACGCTGTTGTAACTGGCGTAGCTGGCGCTGACGCGGCCGGTGTAGTCCTGCGTCGGCTTGAGCGTGTCGAACTTGACGATGCCGGCCGTGGTGTTGCGGCCGAACAGCGAACCCTGCGGGCCGCGCAGCACTTCCACCTGGTCCACGTCGTAGACCGGATTGGACTTGAGCACCACGTGCTCCAGCACCACGTCATCCTGGATGATCGACACCGGCTGGGAAGCACCCAGATAGAAATCGATGTTGCCCAGCCCGCGGATGTAGAAGCGCGGGAAGATACGACCGGTGGTGGTTTCCGCATACAGGCTCGGCACGCGGCCGGACAGCGCCAGCAGGGTGTCGTCGCCGCCGGCGGTGAAGTCGCGCATGCGCTCGCCCTGCACGACGCCCACCGACACCGGCACCTCCTGCAGGTTCTGCTCACGGTGTTCGGCGGTCACGGTGATGGTATCCAGCCCGGTGGGGGTCGGCGCACTGTCCTGCGCCGCGGCGCCGAAGCTGCCGACCAGCGCCAGGCCTGCGCAGGCCAGCGCGAGCGGATGGCGACGGAAGGAAACGAGGGAAGACGACATGCCCGACAGACGGCGGGAATCGGTATGGGAAGGCATCGAAAGCTCTGAGGAGACGTCCGGGCGGCCTGCGCGGGCCGGGCGGCGAGAAAGGGAACTGCTGCGCAGACTGGGGATTATCCTCCAAATTGTTACGATTTCGTTTCGCGCAACGGAATCGCACGAAAGCCGGCGGACTCGGCACAGTCGCCTATGGCCACGGCCGGGCGCGTCGCTTGGCAAGGCCGACCGCCAGCGATACAATGACAGCGCACTACGGGGCCATAGCTCAGCTGGGAGAGCGCGTCGTTCGCAATGACGAGGTCAGGAGTTCGATCCTCCTTGGCTCCACCATATTTCCGTCCTAGACGGTGCGACCAAGGCTGGAAAGACCTGAAAATACAGGCTTTCCGGCCTTTTTCGTATCCAGCACAGTCCAGCCCAGACCAGCCGAATCCGGCGGTAAGTGGCGGTAGATTTGGCGGTAGCCAGGGCACTCCCTTAGCCTGTTACCGTCAAGGAGCCGCCCGATGCCTCTCACCGATACCGCCATCTGCAAGGCAAAACCTACGGGCAAGCCGCAGAAGCTGCGCGATGGCAACGGACCGTACATACTGTTACGACCGGATGTGGATAAGATCATCCTCCCTCTGGAAAGTGACATCTTCACTTCGATCGGTAATTTGCCAGTTGGGGCCATCACGGCTCCCGAGCTATTGAAGCACTTGGCGCGGATCGAGCAACGCGGAGCTATCGAGACCGCCCATCGCGCCCTAGAGACCCGCGGCGCGGTCTTCCGTTATGCTGTGAGGCCAAGGCGGGCCGACGGAGATTCGACAGGGGCCCTAAAGGGCGCGCTGACGCCGTGGCGCCCCATGCCATTCGCCGCCGCGACGATCCCGGCAGCTGCGACCGCCCTCCTTAGGAAGATCGACAGCAGTACCAGCAGACCAATTGTCCGGAGCGCGCTGCGCCTAGCTCCACTGCTCTCCGCCCTCCCGGCGAACTTGTCCGCATGAGGCGCATCGAGTTGGAATTGGATGTGGGCCGATGGCGCTACTTCGTAGCCACAACCAAGCGCCCCCATATCGCCACTCTTTCCTCGCAAGCGGTTGAAATCCTGCGCGAGCTGCATCCTTTTATCGGACGCGGCGAGTTCGTGTTCCCGGGCGGGCGCGACCCGCGCAGGCACATGTCCGGCAATGCCATCCTTGTAGCGGCACAACGCTGTGGCAATGAGAAGGACGAAAGCACCATCCACGGCTTTCGACACATGGCAAGCACGCTACACAATGAAGTGGGCTATTGGAATCCTGATGCAATCGAATCCGCGCCGAATGACAAAATGCTCGGGTGCGCGCGGGATCTACAACCAAGTGCAATATCTGGAGGAGCGCCGCAGGATGATGCAGGAATGGGCGAACTACTTGAGCACATTGAAGACCCCCACTGCGAGCAAGATTCTTTCTTTTGAGCGAAGAACTACACAGCGGCAGGCCCTCGGAGTCAGCAAATGAGTATCGCGGGAATACGCTCCAACCGAGGCGACGGTTACCAGACAATGGTGGCATTTGACTGGGCATTAACAATCTTATCCGATCCAGAGTATCTGTGGCTTGAGATCGACTCGACAACCTATTCAGTGGACGATGTAGTGGTCGGCAAAGCCGACGGCACTCTGATTGCATGTCAGTGCAAGAAGAATCAGACCAATTTCAAGGCTTGGTCTATAGCTGACCTTGCGGACGAGCTAGACAAAGCAGCCAACTTGCTAGGGACCGTCCAGAATTCCGAGGTGCTTTTCTATTCGCGCAACAACTTTGGCGACCTCGCCAAATTGAGAGAACATAGCTCAACTCAGGATAATGAAATTAGTTATCAAGCGAGTTTAGGCAAGGACCACCAAGTAACAGACGCGGCTTTGAAGGCAAGCCTTATTAAGTCCGCACCCGGTCTTTCTTCCTACGAATTCCTGCGCCGCACAAAATTTGTGACCAGCGATGAACTGGAACGCATGGTCGACCTGCTACGCGAGCGCTTGCGTAACATGGCGAGCAATCTGGATGCCGCATTCAATGCCCTCTGGGGACGCCTCGATCAACTCGGAGCGCGCATGGGGGGTGACAGCACATCCGCCACCCGGCACCGATTAACCAAAGACGATCTCAAAGCCATTCTTCATAAGGCTGGAGCAATGTTGGTTGCTCCCATGGATCTTGTCGAGGTACGGTTGTCGTTTTCCGGAACCTCCGCTATTGGCAGATCATGGCGGAGAGATATTGCGGGGCAGCGGATTTCCAGCCCGACCGTGAACGAGCTGCTTACCGCAATCGACGCGAAGAAGCAGGCCATTTTACTCACCGGACTGCCCGGCTCTGGAAAAACCTGCGTGATGCTTGAGCTGCAAGATGCTTTGGAGCAACTAGCTGAATCCCGTTCAGACATTGCGCCACTCTTCATTCAATCGCGTGAGTTCGCCGACCTAGTTACGACGCAAGATCGACAATCACAAGGTTTGCCCGAGCAATGGGTTGAAAAGGCAGCCCGTCTGGCTGAAACCACGCATGTAATTGTGGTCATTGACTCGCTGGATGTGCTTTCCATTGCTCGCGACCATCGTGTACTGACCTACTTTTTGGCGCAGATGGATCGTTTGTTGTTAGTTCCAAATGTCACGGTGGTTACTGCTTGCCGAGATTTTGACAGACATTACGACCGTCGAATTGCCGAAAGAAAATGGGATTGCGAATTGAAGTGTCAGCAGTTGGACTGGGATACTGAAATTGCGCCGCTGCTTGATAGGCTTGGAATTGCAACGAACTCCATCGATACAGTTACTCGCGAGCTCATAAAAAATCCACGCGAACTCGCGCTGTTCGTCGAGCTTGCACAACGCGATGGCAGCTTCAATGTGGTGACCAGTCAGGCCTTGGCGCAACGCTATCTCGATACTATCGTGCGGGCCAACAACGCACTGGGGGATGCGGCAATTCAAGCGATAGAAGCCATTGCCTCGGATATGCTGAGTTCACGCAGCCTGGCTGTGCCGCATCAACGTTTCGGCGCATCGCAGGAAATTCTCCGGAGGCTTTGCAGTCTCAATGTGATACAAGAAACTCAGGACGGGAAACTGACGTTCGGGCATCAAACCTTGCTGGACGTATTGGTCATCAGTGGAGCGGTCCGCAGTGGTGTCACGCTTAATGGGTTTCTTCAGGGGCTGCCGCCCGTCCCTTTCGTCCGTCCTAGCATCCGCAGTTTTGTTGGCCAACTGGCACTGGGCGAGCGTCGCGAATTTAGGAAGCAGATACGTGCCGTATTAACAGGCAGCGCAGCCTTTCACATCAAGCGCTTGGTTGCGGAATCATTCTCAGAGCAGAATCCACAGGACGATGACTGGCCATTAATACGCGACTTACGCGAAAAGCACCGTGACGTTTTTCAGGTTATCTATGGCGCTGGGGCAATTGAGTGGCACCATTTCTGGTTAAGGCATCTGGTTCCCGACTTGAGGAATGCACGGGATGCCGAAGGGATGGCAAGGCATATTCATCGAATAGCGCGATGGGGAAATGCAGATGCTGCAGGCGTTCTGGCATTATGGACGGAGGCGCTATCCCTGGATTGGCTGGACAGAAATGGCATTGCAGAGCAACTTGGATTTCATCTATCCGAAATCAAGTCTGACAATACTGCGCTGCTTGTTCCGCTGCTTGAGCGGCTACTCGATCTGCCACGCTCTGAGCACAGCTCTCTTGGCAGAGCCATCGCGCGCTGTGTGGCGGCAGGCGTAGCGGATGACTCTCTACTTTGGCGTTATATCGCAGATGGCGTTAGCGACGATGACCTACTTGAGTTCAGGTTTGATAACAAATTGCGTTGCAAACCTCATGAGTTCGGAGACCGGGAGGAAAACTTCATCCGTCAACGCATGAAACAGTCGACCGCGTTGCTGGATTTAGCCTTGGAATCAATTGAGCACTGGAGCAATGTTCGCGCATCGCGCTATGGCGAAACCCGCATCAGTTACCGATATGGGTTTTTGAGGGAAACATCATACGATGATGTGCACAGCCAGAAAGATATGCGACATGCAGGCAGCATGGATGTCTTGCTTGACGCGCTTGAGGCGGCCATCATTCACCATGCGAAAATAAATTCGGGCTGGCGGCTAAATAACCGCGAACGCCTATACTCCAATCGCGAAGGGGCATTAATTTACTTCACCACCCTCGCTTGCAATGCATCGTCTGAAGCCAACATCGATCTAATAGGTCGCATGTTGTGCGACAAGAATTTGCTGGAGTTTGAGCTTTCCTACGAATTGGGAACGCTGATTCAGTCGGCATTCCCCCTGCTCGACGCCCAAGTGCAAGATGATGTGATGGCGAACATCTTGACCCTCTGGGGTGAAGAGTCTTCCGATGAGCCTAGCCATTTCTGGACACTAAAAAAACGAGCTGAACTTATCGTCGCGATCCCTTGCTACCAACGCTCGCCGGAAGCACAGGAAATGTTGGAGGCATATGAGAAGAAGGCTGGCACGCTGATTCGGCAGCCGTATATATGCTCACGTGGCGGAATAGTAAGGGCGCCGTTTTCATATGAGGTCTTCCTCAATTCAGGCAATGCCGCAGTGTCGTGCTTATTGTCACATTATTCCGGATATGAAAGTTGTTTCGATGATTTTCTTGTTGGCGGTGAACGCGAGGTTGGCTGGCAACTACGAGAAGCCTCGTCCCGCCACCCCACGCGATTCCTTGACTTTTTGAATAGTTATTGGATAGATATTCCTGAGCAATTTCGGGATGACATCCTAGGCGGCGTTGCCACTCATCTCGCTCATCGTTATGGAAACTTGCAAGCCAATAGCACATGGGAGCCTATTGATGAGCCAGATGCCTCTTTCTTGGCAGGACTGATTCTTGATGAGCTGGAAAGGCACCCCGCGCATTGGAGGCACAAACGCTCCGCAGCCCAAGCGCTGGAAGCCTGTTCGAACGTCATATACGACCCGAAAAGTGCTGAGCGGTTGATTTTTCTTGCCATAGGATTTGGAGACCTTCATGAAGAAGATCCGATCAAGGGAGATAACCTCGAGCTGATCTCCATAGGCATCAATATGGCAAAGGGGGGTGTTGCCGAAGCCTTGATGATCCTGGCGAATAATTTAGGTGAGCGCGACATTGAATTCCCTAAACTACTGATACCTACCTTGCGCCGTTTTGCTAGTGACGAACACCCTGCGATTCGCTCGCTGATCTTGCGCCGCCTACCATACTTGCAGAGCAAAGATTTTGATCTGGGCTGGGATTTGTTTTACCTAGCCATGAAAGATTCGGAGAGGCTTTGGGAAGTCGCGGAGCCCTGCCTTTATTACGCCTACCACAGTCATTTTGAAGTGGTGAAGCCTTTGCTGGCGCGTCTCCGTGATGAGGGCAGTGAAAAGGACCTAGAAACATGGGGACGCATTTCAGCACTGGCGACCATGGACCAAAAAATGGATCTTGCCGACCTACTGGAAGGACTGAAAGCACTGGATAAAACGGAGGCTTGGCAGGGAGTTGCCACTGTTTGGACAAACCTTGAAAACATCCAGCAGCACCGGGAACAGTGCCTTCTAGGGTTAGATACGGGCTTAAATTCCGGCACCACTCATGCCGAAGCGATTGCTGAACAGATGGGGCATCTTTTCGACAAGCCAGGGACGATCTCTGTTCCGATAGGGCTGATTCGACGTTGTTTTGATTTATTCAGAAGCGATAACGATATAGAGAAAAAACACCATCGCCTCTTCGGTTTTCACGAATGGCTAAATGCGACATCGCAACGTGATCCCGAACAAGCCTTGGCTGCAACTGAAATTTATTTAGCGTATGTCAGCCATTGCAAACCATATCTATATGACCATGAGGATAGTCTTACCCAGCTAATGACCCGTCTCTTTGCAGAAGCAGAAGAACGAGAAGAGTCTGACGGTGGCGCGATGCTGCAACGTGTGGTTGTCGCACAAGACACACTACTTTTGCTGGGAGTCAACGGCGTGGCCGATTGGTTGAAGGCGGCCGAGCGGCCATAACCGCTAACAAGATCACAGATGGAGTTCCTGACATCATACAGCTTGATATACAACCTCTGAGTTATAGACGAAGTGCCTTGGGCCGTCGTTTGGCACATAAAGACGAAAGACCAGAAGCGCCAGAGGTGGCGTGCAAGCCGAAGGCCCGCTACGCATACTGCGATCATGCCTATGAGCCCAAGCATTGATTCTTCTGCGTCAACGGCATCTATATCGCCAACCCACATGCCCGCCAGGGCATGAAAAAGGCCGGAACTCCTGACACCCAGGGTCCGGCCTTTTTCGTTGCACGCCCCTGGCTACCGGGCCGATGAGACGCGCGACCTGCGCCCGACCGATCCCGGTGGCGACACACCCGGCATCGGGCAGCGGCTGGCCCGGGCCGACGGCGCCTGAAGAAATGACGCTTCAGGCAGGCTCCTGCCCGCCATCCTTGCGCCGTGGACCGCGCGAGTGGGCGTCACGCACCTGCTGGTCGCGCTGTCCCGGACGCTGCTTGGCGACGTCGTCCTGCTTCCGGTCCTGGCGGCTTTCCTGCACCCCCTGGCGTGGATCGGGCGTGTCCTTTTCGTGTCTGCTCATGCGTGGCTCCGCCGCCGGCGGAGGCCGGCGCTGGTGCCACGCTAGAGGTCGCCGGGTAACGAACGGGTCAGTCCGGCGCGAACGCCATGTGCAGCCGCCGGCCGTCCGCTCAGGTGCGATTGATGGATATCCCGCCGTCCACGCGCATCGCACTGCCGGTCACGAAGCTGCCTTCATCGCTGGCCAGGAACAGCGCAGCGTTGGCGATCTCTTCCGGCCCGGCCAGGCGCTTGACCGCATGCAGCGACCGTACGAAGTCCAGCGCATCCTCGTCTGGCGCAGCCTGCCGGCCCATCTCGGTGTCGGTGCCGCCGGGCAGCAGCACGTTGCAACGCACGCCCCGTGCGCCGTACTCGGCGGCGATCACCTGGCTCAGGCCGATCAGCCCGGCCTTGCTCGAGGCGTAGGCGGCCATGCCGGGCAAGCCGACGGTATGGCCGACGATGGTGCCGACGAACACCAGCGAGCCGCCGCCCCGCGCCAGCAGGGCTGGCAACTGCGCACGCGCGGCGTGGAAGGCTGCATCGAGGTTGGTGGCCATCACCTGCCTCCAGGCGTCCACCGGAAACTCCGCAGCGGGCACGCCCGGCCCCAGCATCCCGGCATTGTTGATCGCGATGTCCAGGCCTCCGAAGGCCCGCTTCGCCAGGTCGACCAGCACCTGTGCAGTGTCCGGCCCGGCGACATCGGCGGCATGCACCACCGCCTCGCCGCCGGCAGCACGGATCTGATCGGCCAGCGCCTGCAACGGCTCCGGCTGCCGCGCGTTGAGCACCAGCCTTGCGCCCTCGGCGGCGAAACGCAGCGCGCAGGCGCGGCCGATGCCGGCGCTGGCACCGGTGATGAGGGCGATCTTGTCGTGCAGGCGCATGTTCGGGGTCCAGGCAGTGAAGTGGACCCTACGATGTCGCGCCCCTGCCCCGTTGACACTCCGTTTCCGGGCCCTGCCGGCGCGTGCAGGAAACGGAGTTTCCGCCAGCGGGGCACGTGCCAGAATCGACGCATGGACACTGCCATCGCAACCACCGATGCCCGCGTCGAACGCGTCTGCCGCCACCTGCAGGCCCGTCTCGACGAACCCTCGCTGCAGGAGCTTGCCGAACTGGCGGGCTGCAGCCCCACCCGGCTGCATCGCCTGTTCAAGCAGGCCACCGGATTGACCCCGAAGCAGTATGCGGCGGCCCTGCGTGCCGATCGGCTGCGCACAGGACTGCAACAGCAGGCGCGCATCACCGATGCCTTCCACGACGCCGGCTTCGGCTCCAGCGGCCGCTTCTACGAGAACGCGCCGCGCCTGCTGGGAATGACGCCCCGGCAATGGCGCAGCGGTGGACGCGGTGAGGTGATCCATTTCGCCATCGCCGAAAGCTCGCTGGGCAGCGTACTGGTGGCCAGCAGCAGCATCGGCGTGGTGGCGATCCTGCTCGGCGACGATCCGGAAGCGCTGCTGCAGTCGTTGCAGCAACGCTTCCGCCAGGCTGAGCTGGTCGGCGCCGACAGCGGCTACGAGCAGCTGGTGGCGCAGGTGATCGGCCTGGTCGAGGATCCGGCACGTGGCGCGACACTGCCACTGGACATCCGCGGCACAGCCTTCCAGCAGCGCGTCTGGCAGGCGCTGCAGCAGATTCCCCAAGGGCAGACCGCATCGTATGCCGACATTGCCGCGCGCATCGGCGCACCGCGCTCCAGCCGCGCGGTCGCGCGTGCCTGCGCCAGCAATCCACTGGCGGTGGCAGTGCCATGCCATCGCGTGGTGCGCCGCGATGGCGATCTGTCCGGCTATGCCTGGGGTGTGGCCCGCAAGCGCGAACTGCTGCGCCGGGAGAACGCCGCCAACGGCTGATGCCGCCCCATCAGGACCGGTGGATGCCGACCGTGGCCGGCTCTCGCGCCGTGGCAGCGCCGGGCCATGCCCTGCGGACACCGGCGAGGGCTCAGTCCAGCTTCACCACCAGCTTGCCGAAGTTGCGCCCCTGCAGCAGCCCGAAGAAGGCATCCGGTGCGTTCTGCAGCCCTTCGACCACGTCCTCGCGGTACTGGATGCGCCCTTCCCGCAGCCAGTGCGCCATCTCGCGCTCGAACTGCGGCCACAGGTGGCTGAAGTCGTGCACGATGAAGCCGCGCACCGTCAGCCGCTGCCGCAGGATCTGGCTGAACAATGCCGGCAGGCGATCGGGCCCGGGATGCTCGACGCCGCGCGCGTTGTAGGTGGCGATGGTGCCGCAGACCGGAATGCGGGCGAAATCGTTGAGCAGTGGCAGCACCGCGTCGAGTACGTGGCCGCCGACATTCTCGAAGTAGACGTCGATGCCGTCCGGCACGGCGGCGCGCAGCTGCGCGGCGAAATCAGCCGCGCGATGGTCCAGCGCCACATCCACGCCAAGCGATTGCAGGTAGGCACGCTTGCCATCGCCACCGGCAATGGCGACCACGCGGGCACCCTGCAGTTTGGCCAGCTGGGCGACGGTTGCCCCCACCGGCCCGGTCGCAGCGGCGACCACCAGCGTCTCGCCCGGCTGCAGCCGGGCGATTTCATGCAGGCTGGAATACGCGGTGAATCCCGGCATGCCATACACGCCGAGTGCCGTGCTCAGCGGCAGGCCCGCCGGGTCCAGCCGACGCCCCAGCACCTGCGCATCCAGCACCGCATGGGTCTGCCATCCACCCGGCGCCAGGAACAACTCGCCCACCGCGATTCCCGCCGCATTCGACTGCAGCACTTCGGCGACGGTCTGCCCTTCCATCACCGCACCCACGGCAACGGGAGGCGCATAGGAAGGTCCCTCGTCCATGCGCCCGCGCATATACGGATCCAGCGACAGATAGCGGTTGCGCAGCAGCACCTGTCCTGCTGTCGGCGCCGGCAGCGGCGACTGCTCCAGGCGGAAATTGGCAGCGATCGGTGCACCCTGCGGCCGCGAGGCGAGGACGATGCGGGTGGTGGTCGGTTGATCAGCCATGGGATGGACTCTGCTGCGGACAGCATTGGACAGGAGGGGCGACAATACGCCGCGACGATCGGCGCGTGCGGCGGCGAAAACAGCGTTCCATCGCCTGCCTGATGCAACCGCGGCCGCATGCCTTGCCCCTGCATGTTTGCCGATGCGGGCGGCCCGCTGATTTCCGCTGCAGGCGACGGCCCTCGCCGCCGCCGCGACCACCCGCCTCGTCCGCCATCGACCGGCGCCGCCACCTCGGCACGACGCAGGATCAACCACTTGCGCCCGCGCAGACGGCAATGTGAAGGTTTTTTTCCAAAATGCTTGCCGAAGACAGCCGACCTCCGTAATATGCGCGTCCTTGGCAGCGACGTCGCTGCAACGAAACACGTGGCCGAGTAGCTCAGTTGGTAGAGCAGGGGATTGAAAATCCCCGTGTCGGCGGTTCGATTCCGTCCTCGGCCACCACGTTCGAAGGCCTGCAGAAATGCAGGTCTTTTTTTTCCGGCCACCGCTGTCGATCGCGGTCCGCCGCACAATCTGGCCGAGTAGCTCAGTTGGTAGAGCAGGGGATTGAAAATCCCCGTGTCGGCGGTTCGATTCCGTCCTCGGCCACCATGCTTGAAGACCTGCAGAAATGCGGGTCTTTTTTTGTTTCCGGCGCGCCATGCAGGCGGTTGACGAAACATTCACACCGGCACGCAGCACGCCCCCTACGCTCCAGTGTCCTGCCGGAGTCTGCCGATGCATCTGCGCCCTGCCCTGTTCGCCTGCCTGCTGCTGGCTTCGCTGTCCGCGACCGCCAGCGAACCCGTGCGTGCCGTCGATGCACTGGACATCGACCGCTATGCCGGCCAGTGGCACGAGATCGCCCACCTGCCCGTGTCGTTCCAGAAGCGCTGCGTCGGCGACATCACCGCACACTATGCATTGCGCCGCGATGGCCGCATCAGCGTCACCAATGCCTGCCGCAATGGCGACGGCGAACGCGTGGTGGCTGAAGGCGTGGCCCGGCCCGTGGCCGGACATCCCGGTCAGTTGCAGGTGCGCTTCGTCCCCGACTGGCTGAGCTGGGTGCCGCTGGTCTGGGCCGACTACTGGGTGCTGGCGCTGGATCCGGACTACCAGTGGGCGATGGTCGGCGGCCCTGACCGCAAGTATCTGTGGATCCTGTCGCGCCTGCCGGAGATGGACCGCGCACGGTTCGAACAGCTGAAGGCCAAGGCCGAGGCGATGGGCTACGACCTGGCGCCGCTGCGCCTGATGGCGCCGATACGCGACGCACCGGCCGACTGAGCCGCCCTCCGGCTGCGCGCAACGCGCCCGCTCCGGCGCTGTGCGTGCCCGGCCGCCATCTTCACGCGCTACCCTCTGCGGCGGGTCGCCACAGGCGATCCACTGAACCATACGCCGTAGTATGCTTACGCCAACGCACCCCCTTCAGAGGACTTGCGCCCATGTTGCACCGTTTCCGTACCGTCTTGATCGTCCTGTGCACCCTCGCCCTCGCCGCCTGCAGCGACGGCATCGTCAAGCGCGTCTCGGAACCGGCCGCCAGCCTGCAGCAGCTGACCGTCCGCGCCGACGGCAACTGGACCGTGGCGCTGCGCCTGCAGAACTACAGCTCGATGCCGATGACGTTCGACGATGTGTCCCTGGCGCTGAGCGTCGGCGACAGCGAAGCCGGCACCCTGCAGGCCCGTCCCGGCATCTCCATCGGCGGCACCTCCGCCGACGTCATCACGGTCGACCTGGTGCCCAGCTCGGCCGCACGCCTGGTGGTGGCCGATGCGCTGGCCGGCAACCGCACCCTGGCCTATGGCCTGAAAGGTTCGGTGACAGCCACGCCGCAGGAAAAGAAGCAGCGCAGCTTCGACGTCAGCAGCCGCAGCACGTTGAACCAGGCGCCGGGCCTGCCGGGCGTGCTGCGCTGAACACCGCTTTCCATCGCGGCGCACCGCGCCGTTCTCCCTGTCCCTGATCGAGACGTATCCGATGAGCAGCTACACCGCCCCGCTTTCCGACCTCCGTTTCGCCCTGCACGACGTGCTCAAGGTCGAACCGCTGTTCGCCCGCCTGGGCTTCACCGACGCCACCGCCGACGTGGTCGATGCCGTGCTGGAGGAAGCCGGCCGTTTCAGCGCGAGCGTGCTGGCCCCGCTCAACAGCGTGGGCGATGAAATCGGCTGCGTGCTCGACCAGGCCACCGGCGAAGTCACCACCCCGCCTGGCTTCAAGCAGGCCTATGACCAGTTCGTCGACGGCGGCTGGACCGGCCTGACCGCCGCACCCGAGCTGGGCGGCCAGGGACTGCCGCACACCCTGGGCGTGCCGCTGAATGAAATGATCAACGCTGCCAATCTGGCGTGGGGCAATTTCCCGCTGCTCTCGCACGGCGCCATTGAAGCGCTCAAGCAGCACGGCGAAGCGTGGCAGCACGACGCCTTCCTGAAGCCCCTGATCGAAGGCCGCTGGACCGGCACCATGTGCCTGACCGAACCCCACTGCGGTACCGACCTGGGCCTGCTCAAGACCAAGGCCGAGCCGAACGCCGATGGCAGCTACGCGATCACCGGCACCAAGATCTTCATCACTGCCGGCGAGCACGACCTGACCGGCAACATCGTGCACCTGGTGCTGGCCAAGCTGCCCGACGCGCCGCCGGGTGCAAAGGGAATCTCGCTGTTCGTCACCCCGAAGTTCAAGGTCGACCGCGAGGGCAACGTCGGCGAGCGCAACGCGCTGCGCTGCGGCTCCATCGAGCACAAGATGGGCATCAAGGGCTCGGTCACCTGCGTGATGAACTTCGACGGCGCGCAGGGCTATCTGGTCGGCCAGCCGCACAAGGGCCTGCAGGCAATGTTCACCATGATGAACACTGCGCGCCTGGGCGTCGGCCTGCAGGGCATCGGCCTGTCCGAACGCGCCTATCAGAACGCGCTCAAGTACAGCCGTGAGCGCCTGCAGTCGCGCGCCCTGAGCGGCGCGAAGTTCCCGGACAGGCCGGCCGACCCGATCCTGGTCCATCCGGACGTGCGTCGCATGCTGCTGACGGTGAAGTCACTGGTGGAAGGCAGCCGCCTGCTGGCCCTGCACGCGGCCACCCTGATCGACATCGCCCACCGCGCCGACGACGCTGCCGAGCGCGAGCGCGCCGACACCCTGGTGAGCTTCCTGACCCCGATCTCCAAGGCCTGCCAGACCGAATGGGGCATCGAGAACACCTACAACGCCCTGCAGTGCTTCGGTGGCCACGGCTACATCCGCGAACACGGCATGGAGCAGCTGGCGCGCGATGCACGCATCACCACGCTGTATGAAGGCACCACCGGCATCCAGGCCCTGGACCTGATCGGCCGCAAGACCGCCTCCAGCCAGGGGGCCGGCCTCAAGCTGATGCTGGCCGAGATCGAGGCCTTCGCCAGGGAACACGAGGGCAACGAAGCGCTGGCCGAGTTCATCGGCCCACTGCGCGCCAAGGCCGCCGAATGGGGCAAGCTGACCATGGACGTGCTGCAGCGCGCCGCCGGCAACCCGGACGAGCTGGGTGCGGCCAGCTACGACTACCTGTTCTATTCCGGCTACGTGGTGCTGGCGTACTGGTGGGCACGCAGTGTCGCCGCCGCCGACGCCAGTGCGCACGGCGCGGCATTCGCGCAGGGCAAGCGCGAGACTGCGCGCTTCTACTTCGCCCGGGTGCTGCCGCGTACGCTCAGCCATGCTGCCGCGATCCAGGCCGGTGCCGCGCCGCTGATGGCGATGGACGACGAGCGCTTCGGCGCCTGAGCCCATCCCGCCGGTAGATCCACGCCATGCGTGGATGAGGGGTCAGAGCCCTTTCCTTCGGAAAGGGATCCGACCCCGGCCTGACCGCCCTCGATCATCCCTCTGGAGAAAAGCCCCCCTTTGTTAAGGGGGGCGCGCCAACGGCGCGGGAGACAGGAGGAATGCGCGGACCTGAATCTTGCGATTTGCGTATCGCCGACGGGCGATACACAAATCGTCAACATTCAGGTATAAGCTGTTCTCCCGATGGAGACAGACACTACACGCTTGGGTCTGATCGAAGCCGGAGCCCCGCTTTCTGCTCCGGGCGTCGAAGCATCGCCCAACGTCACGACGTTGCACCGCCCCGGTTCGGTCCGGCTGCTCTCGCTCGACGCCCACGGACGCGTACTGGACTGGATCACCTGGCAGGATGCCGCCTGCCTCTACGCCCGCGAGGCCGTCGCCTGGACCCTTGGCGACCCCTGCCTGCACATCCACGGCGGAACCAACCGGTTCAGCGGCCTGCAGAGTGGCCTGGACCTGCATCCGATCATCGCCGCGCGCGGCCACGCGCGATCCCGTGCCATCGACCCTACCCCGAACCTGACCAACCCGGCCCTGTTCGCCCGCGATTCGCACCTGTGCCTGTATTGCGGCCAGCAGTTCAACCGTCCCTCGCTGACCCGCGACCACGTCATGCCGCTGTCCAAGGGCGGGCTGGACTGCTGGGAAAACGTAGTCACCGCCTGCTTCCACTGCAACTCGCGCAAGAGTGACCGTACCCCCCAGCAGGCCGGCATGCCGCTGCTGGCGGTGCCCTACCGGCCCAGCTGGATCGAGCACCTGATCCTGTCCAACCGCAACATCCTGGCCGACCAGATGGCGTTCCTGAAAGCGCAGCTGCCCAAGCGTTCCAAGCTCAGCACCTGAACCTGCCGGCCGGCAACCCTCACCGTCCTGTCACGGACGGCGGCGTTTGCTTGCCCCACCCCCGTTTGAGGGCGAAAATGGTCGTTCAGAACACGTGCGAACATGATGATCGACTCTGCCCGCTATCCCCGCCTCGCGCACATCCAGACGCCGGATGACCTGCGCACGTTCGACGAATCCGAGCTGAGGGCGGTCGCCGACGAACTGCGCGCCTACCTCATCGAATCGGTGGGCAAGAGCGGCGGACATTTCGCCGCCGGCCTGGGCGTGATCGAACTCACCGTCGCCCTTCACTACCTGTACCAGACCCCGCATGACCAGCTGGTCTGGGATGTGGGCCATCAGACCTACCCGCACAAGATCCTCACCGGCCGCCGTGACGAGATCCACACCGTCAAGCAGAAGGACGGCGTGGCGCCGTTCCCCAAGCGCGAGGAAAGCGAGTTCGACACCTTTGGGGTCGGTCACTCCTCGACCTCGATCTCCGCCGCACTGGGCATGGCCATCGCCCGCCAGTCACAGGGCGACGACCGCAAGATCGTGGCAGTGATCGGTGACGGCGCGATGACCGCCGGCATGGCCTTCGAGGCGCTGATGCACGCGGGCGGCATGGAGCCGGAGCCGAATCTGCTGGTGATCCTCAACGACAATAACATGTCGATCTCCGAGGCCGTCGGCGGGCTGACCAAGATGCTCGGCCGCGCCACCGGCAGCCGCACGCTCAATGCACTGCGCGAAGGCGGCAAGAAGATCCTGGGCGACAAGAAGAACAATCCGGCGCGCTTCGTGAAGCGCTGGGAAGAGCACTGGAAAGGCATGTTCGTGCCCTCCACGATGTTCGAGGAGATGGGCTTCCACTACACCGGCCCGATCGACGGCCATGACCTGCCCGCCCTGCTGTCCACGCTGAAGACGCTGCGCGCCTCCAAGGGCCCCAAGCTGCTGCACGTGATGACCACCAAGGGCAAGGGCTACGAGCCTGCCGAAGGCGACCAGATCGGTTATCACGCAGTGGGCCCGTTCGATCCCGACAAGGGCCTGGTGGCCAAGACCGGCGCCAAGAAGCCGACCTACACCGACGTGTTCGGCGACTGGCTGTGCGACGCTGCCGCCGCGGAGCCACGCCTGTACGGCATCACCCCGGCGATGCGCGAAGGCTCCGGCCTGGTGCGCTTCAGCAGGGAATACCCGCAGCGCTACTTCGACGTGGCGATCGCCGAGCAGCACGCGGTCACCCTGGCCGCCGGCATGGCCACCCAGGGCGGCAAGCCGGTGGTGGCGATCTATTCCACCTTCCTGCAGCGCGCGTACGACCAGCTGGTGCATGACGTGGCCATCCAGGACCTCGACGTGCTGTTCGCGATTGATCGCGCCGGTGTGGTCGGACCGGATGGAGCGACCCATGCCGGCAACCTCGACCTGAGCTTCCTGCGCTGCGTGCCGAACATGGTGGTGATGGCCCCGTCGAACGAGGCAGAGTGCAGGCAGATGCTCAGCACCGGCCTGCAGTACGCCGGTCCGGCTGCGGTGCGTTATCCGCGTGGCAGCGGTACCGGCGTCGCCGCCGGCAGCGACCTGTCCACGCTGCCGATCGGCAAGGGCGAGCTGCGCGTGCAGGGCAGCCACATCGCCCTGCTGGCGTTCGGCAGTACCGTTGCCGCCGCCGAACAGGTCGGCCGCGAGTTGGGCCTGAGCGTGGTCAACATGCGCTTCATCAAGCCGCTGGACCGCGACCTGGTGCTGGCAATGGCCGCCCAGCACGAAGGCCTGGTGACCATCGAAGACAACGTGGTGGCCGGTGGCGCCGGTTCCGGCGTGGCCGAGCTGCTCAACGCCGAAGCGGTGCTGCGACCGATCCTGCATCTCGGCCTGCCCGATGCCTACCAGCATCATGCCAGCCGCGAGGACCTGCTGGCTGAAGCCGGCATCGATGCCGCCGGGATCCGCGCGGCCGTGCTCAAGCGCTGGCCGCAGCTGGCTGCCACCACTCCGCCGCTGAGCGCGGCAGGCTGACCGTTCCGGGTGGAACCGGGCAGGCGCCCGGTTTCCCCGCGCCTGCTGCGGAACGACGCGCGGTCCCTGTTCAACCGTAGCTGATCGCTTCCACGAACGCGCCGCTGGCTTCCACGCGCACGGCGGCGCGCTGCCCGGTGTCCACGAAGTGCAGCCTGGCCAGGGCCTGGGCGAAATCAAAGGCCCGGGCGCCGTCGCGGAACTCGATCGGCTCCGGTCTATCCGGGTGCAGAACGCGCCATTGGCGCTGTTCGCACTGAAGGCGGATCAACATGCAGCTCACTCCTTGAGGCAGCGTATCGATGAAGGCGGAAGGCGTGCATCAGTGCCGGCACGGATTGCCGATGCGATCAGGCCACCCGTGCCCTGATCGCAGACGATACGGCGTTCAAACTGTGAGCAATATCAGATTTTTCTGATTTTGACGCAGATGGCCAGAAGGATCAGTTCACCTGGAACTGGGCGCGGCAACCATCACTGACCCAGATGCCGCGGCGGTCCCAGCCCCAGGTCCGGCCCTCGATACAGGCACTGCGGGAGTCCTGCCGGATCAGGCGTACGCTGCGGCGGACGCGGGTGTCACAGTATTCCTGTCGATGGCCGTTGGAATGACAGGCGATGACTTCGCCACCGCGGCCATTGCCGTTGCCCCATCCACCACCCCAGCCGCCGCCACGACGCGACTCGCCGACGAACTCGGCCCGGCAGCCCCGGGTCACCCACACGCCGGAGCGTGACTGGCCCCAGGTCTCGCCCTCCACGCACGGCGAGCCGGACAACTGGCGGATCAGCCGGGGCCGCCCTTCAAGGCGGCACTCATTGCTGCGGTTCTTGACCGATTCGCATCGCACGATGCCGCTGCCGTCGCGGCCGCCATGGCGATCGTCGTCATAACCATAGTTCTGCGCCTGCGCGCCCCCGGCGGCGGCCAGCATCGGCAGCAGTGCGCAGGCCAGGGTGCGCCAGGTGAGTGCGTTGCCCATCGAGATCTCCAGATGAATGCGTGGCGGCAAGCATCCGGGATTCGCGGCGCGGCGCACAGAGGGCAACGTACCGTCGGTTCTTTCCCCATTCAAACAGCTCAACCGCGGCTGACTGCGCCGCAGGGTCGGCCGCTAGGTACCGATCCGCAGTACATCTACGGCACCCCCCAGTGCCTCCACACGCACGATGCAGTGCTGGCCCGTGCGGCGGTGATGTTCCTGGGCCAGTTCGGTGGCGACATCGAACGCGTCGGCGCCGCGGGCGAACGAGGCGGTGGTGCGCGCCTCGGGGTCCAGCACGAACCAGTGCTGGGCATTGCAGTGGACGGTAAACACCATGATCGACTCCAACGGAGGGAATGGACGCGGCGCCGGGATGAGGTGAGAGCGCCGATACCTGTTCAGGCTAGCGAGCGCTTCAGGCAGGGCCTATCAGATTTGTCCGAAAAATCCCCGCCGGCGGATCGGAATTCGCGCTTCGTCACATCCCTGAGCCCGTTCACCCCATGACTTTCGTGATTCTTGTCACGAAGTCAGCTTGGCTTCACACTATCGTCACCAACAGGGGCCCCTTCCACATGCGCACCTTCCAACCGCCGCAGCGCTCGACGCTGCTGAAGTTCTACTTCGCAGCCTGCTACCTGGTCCTGATCGAGGAACTGATCCGCGCGTCGATGAGTTGAGTGCTTGCCGCTGCTGCTGGCCCGCCGCACACTGGTGGTTTAGGCCACGGAGTGTCCTCGATGAAAGCCCTCATGCTGGCGCCGATGCTGCTGGCCCTGGCCGCCTGCGCGGCACCGCAACAGACGCCCGTGCGCGAAGCGGCAGCCACTTCCGCACCCGTAGTCGGCGGTGATCGCGATGCCCATGGCTGCATCGGCTCGGCTGGCTACCAGTGGTGCGAGCGCAGCCAGCGCTGCGAGCGCCCCTGGGAACTGGCCCAGGCGCAGGGCCTGGCCAACACCGCCGAGGCGATCGACGCCTACTGCGCGATGCCGGCACAGCCGGCGCGCAGATGAGTGCCGCCTCCATGACGGCGCTCAGTCCCCTGCCCACGCTTGCGCGCGGCCGCTATCGCCATTTCAAGGGCGGCGAGTATGAAGTGATCGACATCGTGCGCAGCAGCGAGACCCTGCAGCCGATGGTGCTGTACCGCGCACTGTATGGCGAAGGCGGATTGTGGGTGCGACCGTACGCCATGTTCGTAGAACAGGTACCGGGCGCACTTGGCCCACAGCCTCGTTTCGCACGTATCGAAGACTGAAGACTGCGCGTCTCGCGTGGCAGCGCACGCCTGCGCGCGCTGCCACGCAGGCAGCCGCTAGCTGACCTTCTTCGCGACGGTCATGCCCAGCAGGAACAGCACCACGGCAATGATGATGCCGGCCCAGAACAGGAACTTGGCGATACCCACCGCGGCACCCGCGATTCCGCCGAAGCCGAGCACGCCGGCGATCACACCGATGATGGCGAAGATGATGGCCCACTTGATCATGTCGATCCTTTCCCCACAGGGACTGAAAACAGTGCGATCAGCCTAGGCCGCAGCCGATGCCAGCCTCGTGAGGGAGCCGCGCGTGCGGCGTGAAGCCGCATACGGATCAACGGGGCCGGAAGCGCAGCAGGGCCACCGCGAACGCCAGGAACACGCTGCCCACCAGCCGCTCGAACCAGCGCCGGGCGAACGGCCGGCCGAGCCAACGGCGCAGGCCATGGCCACCGGCGGCATACATCACGTACCAGAACAGCTCGCAGCTGGCGAAGGTTGCCACCAGGACGCTGTACTGCACGGCCTGACCCCGCGCGGGATCGACGAACTGCGGCAGGAACGCCGTGGCGAACAGCAGCAGCTTGGGATTGCTCAGGCCCACCAGCAGGCCGCCGCGGAATACCGCCCAGGCTCCGTCCGCTGGCAGCACCGTCGCCGGGGCCTCAACGTCCACCGGCGCTGCCGGCCGGCTGCTGTCGCGCCACGCTTTCAGGCCCAGCCAGGCCAGGTAGGCCACGCCCAGATAGCGCAGCACTTCAAACAGCATGGGTGAGGAGTGCAGCAGTGCGCTCAACCCGGCGGCGGAGGCCGCCAGTACCGCCAGCATGGCCAGCAGGCAGCCGGCCATGGCCGGGAGGCTGGCGCGGAATCCCAGGCCGACGCTGCGTCCGAGGATATGCAGCATGTTCGGTCCAGGGGTGCCACACAGCACGAACACCGTAGCCAGGAACCACCACCAGGTCTGCAGGGACATTCGGCCATCCACGAAAGAGAACCGTCCCAGCATAGGCGGTGGCTCACCGCGACGTCACATACAGCGCGATGCCGATGCGACGGTTACAGGCGGCCACTCACGCATGAACCTGCCGTGCCGCGCGCAGCTCCGACCACGCCGTACCCAGCACGCGCATCGCCGACCGCAGAAACAGCACCAGCAGTGCGGCCGCCACCAGCAGATCGGGCCAGCCCGCACCGAACAGCGCCACCAGCCCTGCAGCCAGCAGCACCGCCGAGCCCTCGTACAGATCGTTGCGCGAGCACTCCCAGGCGGACGCCAGGTTGACGTCATCGTTGCGATAGGGTGTGAGCAGCCACAGGCACAGTGCATTGGCTGCCAGATTGAGCAGGGCGGCCAAGCCCATGCTGGCGAACAGCGGCACCTCCGGATGCAGCAGGCGCCAACCGATCTGCACCGCCACGGCCACCGCTGCGGCAAGGATCAGCAGCCCCTTGAACAGCGCCACACGTGCCTTGGCGACGATGCCCGCACCCACCACCGCGAGGCTGAGCGCATAGGTGGCCGCGTCGCCCAGATTATCCAGCGCACCGGACAGCAGTGACGAAGAATGGCTGTACCAGGCGGCCAGCACCATCATCGCGAACGTGGCAAGGTTGACCAGCAGCACGATCCGCAGCACGCGGCGGTGACGCGCCTGCATCGCCGCCAGGTCCATCGTCCTGCCGCAGCCACAGCATTCGCCCATCACCCTGCCCTCGATCATCGATGGCCGCATTATCGCGCCTGTCAGCGGTCGCGGCGACATCGCCGCCCGCCTGTGCTGCAATGGCGCCTCCCCACCTGGAGCGGCACATGAAGACCCTGGGCCTGATCGGCGGCATGAGCTGGGAGAGTTCGGCGCAGTACTACCGCCTCATCAACGAAGAGGTGCGCCGTCGCCTGGGGGCCGCGCACTCGGCGCAGCTGCTGATGTGGTCGGTGGATTTCGCTCCGATCAAGCAGTTGCAGCACGACGGCGACTGGGATGCGCTTGCGCGGCACATGGTGGATGCGGCAGAGCGGTTGCAGGCGGGCGGCGCCGATGTACTGCTGATCTGCACCAACACGATGCACGCGCTGACCGCACAGATCGAAGCAGCCTGCCCGCTGCCGCTGCTGCACATCGCCGACCCGACCGCCACCGCCATCGTGGCGGCCGGTTGGCGCAGGGTGGGCCTGCTCGGTACTGCTTTCACAATGGAACAGGACTTCTACCGGGGACGCCTGGCCGGTCGCTTCGGGCTGGAAGTGCTGGTACCCGACGCCGAAGATCGCCAGCAGGTCCACGACATCATCTACCAGGAGCTGATCGCCGGCGTGGTCAGCGAGCGCTCGCGACAGGTCTACGCAGACGTGATCGCGCGGCTGGTGGCGCGTGGTGCCGAAGCGATCATTCTCGGCTGTACCGAAATCATGCTGCTGGTACGTCCGCAGGACAGTGCGGTGCCGCTGTTCGACACCACCAGCCTGCACGCCCAGGCAGCGGTTGACGCCGCGCTGGCGGGATAGACGGCCGGCATGGACGCGATCACTCCGCCCCCTGCACTTCCAGCGCCGTGACCAGCCAATCCACCACCGCCTGCGAGTCGCACAGAAAGAAGATCGCATCGCCGGACCGGGCCTCGGTCAACAAGCGATAGACCGTGATCGCCACCGCCGACTGGTTGGCGATGAACACCTCGGGGCTGCGCGGCCCCTCGTTGTGCCGGGAAACGGTCTGCAATGCGCGGCGCGCGGCCACCGTTGCGGCCGGGTCGGCACTGCGGGTCAACTCGGGCCCACGCAGGCCCCAGCTGACAAAGACGTGCTTGCCCTTGAACGTGGTGTCCAGGACCTGCACCTCGGCGGCACCTGCCTCAGCCGAGCGATGAATGACGGTACTGCTGATCAACGCAACCCCCTGTGGTCGTCGTGGTCCGCGCATCCACCTCCACGGACCCGCTGCACGCCCATGACCGCAGCCACATGCTGCGCCAGCGGACGCGGAAGAGAGACGGAAGGAGAAACCGATGCGATCGGATGTGCAGCGATGATACGGGATGTCGGTCACGCATGGGCCGGCGTACGCGGCCGCATCGCCCATCGGTTCACCCACAAAAAAGCCCACGCATCGCTGCGCGGGCCTTCTGTTCCATCACAGTGGTCGGGACGGCCGGATTCGAACCGACGACCCTCTGCCCCCCAGGCAGATGCGCTACCAGGCTGCGCTACGCCCCGACTGATGCTGCGATGTTCCCGCCAGTGCGGCGGGGCGTGAAGTATAGCGGATCACGCGGGATTTGGGTCACCGGCGAAGCAATTGCAGCACTTCTTCCAGCTCCATCCGCACCTGCTTGATGATCTGGTTGCTCAGCGCCGATTCCTCGCGGGCATCGGGGCCCTCCAGACGCAGGCGGGCACCGCCGATCGTGTAGCCCTGTTCGTACAGCAGGCTGCGGATCTGCCGCACCATCAGCACGTCATGGCGCTGGTAGTAGCGGCGGTTGCCGCGGCGCTTGGCCGGCTCAAGGCTGGGAAACTCGGTTTCCCAGTAGCGCAGCACGTGCGGCTTGACGTCGCACAGCTCGCTCACCTCACCGATGGTGAAGTAGCGCTTGGCCGGGATCGGCGGTAGTTCGCGGTTACTGCCCGGATCCAGCATAAGCTTCCACCCTTTCCTTGAGCTTCTGGCCCGGACGGAAGGTGACCACCGTACGGGCGGAAATCGGAATTTCCTCGCCGGTCTTCGGATTGCGGCCCGGACGCTGGTTCTTGCGCCGCAGGTCGAAATTGCCGAAGCCCGACAGCTTCACCTGACGTCCCTGTTCCAATGCTTCACGCAGCACATCGAAAAACGCGTCGACGAATTCCTTGGCTTCACGCTTGTTCAGACCGACTTCGTCGAACAGCTTTTCCGCCATCTCCGCCTTGGTCAATGCCATTGCCTGCTACCCCCGAGTGCTGCCCGCTCAGCCGCGGATCCGGGCGTGGTGTTCACGCTCGATGGCGGTGACCGCCTCGGCCACCACCGCATCCACGTCGCGGTCCGTCAGAGTGCGCGACTTGTCCTGCAAAATCAAGCCCATAGCGAGACTCTTGAATCCCGGCTCGACCCCCTGGCCCACATAGCGGTCGAACAGGTTCAGCTCGCGCAGGAGCGGGCCGGCGGCCTGGCGGACCGTCGCGGCCAGATCGCTCCAGGCCACCTGCTCCGGCACCAGGAACGCCAGGTCGCGTCGCACCGCCGGGAAGCGCGACAGCTCGCCGGCACGCGGCAGGCGGCGCGCCGACAGCGGCTCCAGGTCCAGCTCGAAGGCGTAGACATCGGCCTCGATGTCCATCGCCTTGGCCAGGCGCGGGTGGATCTGGCCGATCCAGCCGATCGCAACGCCGTCGCGGAACACCTCGGCCGAGCGCGCCGGGTGGCCATGCGCACGGCTCGACGGGCGGAACTCCAGCGAGGCACCACTGGCAGCAGCCAGGGACTCCAGATCACCCTTCAGGTCATGGAAATCGACCTTGCGGGAAGGCAGTCCCCACTGCACCGCCTGCGCATCGCCGCACACCGCGGCAGCAACACGCGGAGTTTCCAGCGGCGCCGGCTGGCCCTCCCCGGCCTGGCGGGCGAACACGCGGCCGATCTCGAACAGGCGCACCCGGCCCAGCTGGCGCGCGGCATTGCGGCCCAGCGTGGCCACCAGGCCCGGCAGCAGCGACGGGCGCATCACCGCCAGTTCGGCCGACAGTGGATTGGCCAGCGGCACCAGATCGTCGCGCAGTTGCCACTGGGTCAGCAGCGCATCGTCGACGAAGGCGAAATTGAGGGTTTCCTGCAGGTCGCGCGCGATCAGCTGGCGACGCACGCTGAGGGTGTCGAGCCGGGTCTCGCTCGGCATCGCCACGCGCGCGGCACCGCCCGGCAGGGTGGTGGGAATCTGCTCGTAGCCATGGATGCGGGCCAGCTCTTCGATCAGGTCCTCTTCGATGGCGATATCGAAACGGCGGCTCGGTGCGGTGACCTGCCAGCCGTCCGCCGTGGCGACCACCTCCATGCCCAGCGCGCGCAGGATGCGCTCCACTTCGGCATCCTCGATGGTGATGCCGAGCACGCGGGTAATGCGCGCGCGGCGCAGCGCGATGGTGGCCGGCCGGGGCAGGTCAGCCTCGCGCACGGCCTCGGTGACCGGTGCCGGGGTGCCGCCGGCCAGGTCCAGCACCAGGCGGGTGGCGTACTCGATGGCGGTGCGCGGCAGCGCCGGATCGACGCCGCGCTCGAAGCGGTGGCCGGCATCGGTGTGCAGGCCCAGCTTGCGGCCACGGCCCATGATCGCTGCCGGCGCGAAGTGCGCAGCCTCCAGGAACACGCTGGTGGTCGCGTCGGTCACACGGGAGTCGAAGCCCCCCATCAGACCCGCCAGGCCCACCGCGCGATCAGCATCGGTCACGACCAGGAAACTGTCGTCCAGCACGGCATCGCGGCCATCGAGCAGCTTCAGGTTCTCGCCTGCGCGTGCGCGTCGCACGGCGATGCTGCCCTGCAGGGTGCCCAGGTCATAGGCATGCATCGGCTGACCCAGTTCCAGCATCACGTACTGGGTGATGTCGACCAGCAGCGACACCGGACGCACGCCACTGCGGCGCAGGCGCTCGGCCATCCACAGCGGGGTCTTCGCCGCAGGGTTCAGGCCCTCGATGACGCGCCCCAGGTAACGCGGCGCCTCGGCGCCGGCGTCGAGCCGGATCGACAGCTCTCGGCTGCCGACGGCGGCGACCGGTGCTGCAGCGAAGTCCAGCACCTGGCTGCGGGTGGCGGCCGCCACGTCGTAGGCGATGCCGCGCACGCTGAAACAGTCGGCACGGTTCGGGGTCAGCTTGATCTCGATGCTGGCATCGGGCAGGCCCAGGTAGTCGACCAGGGTCTGGCCGGCCGGGGCATCCGCGGGCAGTTCCAGCAGGCCGGAAGCATCGTTGTCCAGGCCCAGCTCCTTCGCCGAGCACAGCATGCCGTTGGACTCGACACCCCGCAGCTTGGCCGGCTTGATCTTCAGTTCGCCGATCTGCGCACCGACCATCGCCAGCGGCGCGAACAGGCCCGGACGTGCGTTCGGTGCGCCGCAGACGATCTGCAGCAGCTCGCCCTGCCCGGCATCGACCCGGCAGACCTGCAGGCGGTCCGCTTCGGGATGGCGCACGGCCTCGACGATGCGCGCCACCACCACGTGCTGCAGGCCCTCGCCCAACGCGGTCACGTCTTCCACTTCCAGGCCGATCGCGGTCAGCACCGCACTCAGCTCATCGCGCGACGCGCGGGTGGGGACGTGGCTGCGCAGCCAGTTTTCGGAGAATTTCATGTTGTCACCCTGGTGGACCCGGCGCAGGCGCCTGGGCCGTCGAATGTTTGAGTCCGCCAGGCTGGGCCCGGCGTTGCCGAATGCGTTACGCGAACTGCTTCAGGAAGCGCACATCGTTCTCGAAGAACGCGCGCAGATCGTTGACGCCGTAGCGCAGCATCGCGAAACGCTCCACGCCCATGCCGAAGGCGAAACCGGTGTAGCGCTCAGGATCGATGCCGACGCTGCGCAGCACGTTCGGATGGACCATGCCGCAGCCGAGCACTTCCAGCCAGCGGGTGCTGCCATCGGGCTGCTGCCAGGCGATGTCCACTTCCGCACCGGGCTCGACGAACGGGAAGTAGCTGGGACGGAAGCGCATCTCGAAGTCGCGCTCGAAGAAGGCACGGACGAATTCGGCAAGCGTGCCCTTCAGGTCGGCGAAGGTCGAGTGCTCGTCCACCAGCAGGCCTTCCACCTGATGGAACATCGGCGAATGGGTCTGGTCGCTGTCGCTGCGGTACACCTTGCCGGCGGCGATCATGCGCAACGGCGGCGCATGGTCGCCCATGTAGCGCACCTGCACACCGGAGGTATGAGTGCGCAGCAGGCGGCCGTCACCGAAGTAGAAGGTGTCATGCATGGCGCGCGCCGGGTGGTGCGGCGGGAAATTCAGCGCCTCGAAGTTGTGCCAGTCATCCTCGATCTCCGGCCCTTCCGACAACTCGTAGCCCAGTCGGCCGAAGATGCCGGTGATGCGCTCCAGGGTACGGGTGATCGGGTGCAGGCCGGCGCGTTCGCCATTGCGGCCCGGCAGGGTGATGTCGATGGCTTCGGCGGCCAGGCGCGCATCCAGTGCCGCATCCTCCAGCAGCGCCTTGCGCTCGCCCAGCGCGCGGGTCAGTGCGTCGCGGGCCTGGTTGATCGCTTCACCGGCGGCCTTGCGCTCGTCGGCCGGCAGGGCGCCGAGCTGCTTGAGCTGCGCAGTGATGCTGCCGCTCTTGCCGAGCAGGGCCACGCGCAGTTGCTCCAGCACGTCGGGGCTCTGTGCAGCGGCCACCTCGGCCAGCGCCTGGGTGGTGAGGGATTGGATGTCGCTCATGGGGGGCCGGAACTCCAGTCGATCTGCCATCGCGGCAGGCGAAGGGCCGACCCCTGTCGCCACCGCCGTCCCCGCGTCGCCGTGGCCACGCCGGGACCCAAAAAAGAATGGGGAAGGACTTGCGCCCTTCCCCATGCATTGCCTTGACCTGACACCGTTCCGGATGAACGGCAACGGCATCGGGAAGGACTTATGCCGCCAGCGCGCCCTTGGCCTTTTCGGCCAGCGCGGCAAAGCCGGCTGCGTCGTGCACGGCGATGTCAGCCAGGACCTTACGGTCCAGGGTGATGCCGGCCTTCAGCAGGCCGTTCATGAAGCGGCTGTAGCTCAGACCATTGATGCGGGCAGCCGCATTGATGCGGGTGATCCACAGCGAACGGAAGTTGCGCTTCTTCTGCTTACGGCCGATGTAGGCGTACTGCTGTGCCTTGATGACCGCCTGCTTGGCGACGCGGAAGACCTTGCGGCGGGCGTTGTAATAGCCCTTGGCGAGATCCAGAATCTTCTTGTGGCGGCGACGCGCCTGTACGCCACGCTTAACTCGTGCCATTTTTCAGTTCCTCAGAGGTAAGGGAGCATGCGGTCCAGACGGCCTGCGTCTTCTGCACGGACATGGCCCGTCTGACGCAGATTACGCTTACGCTTGGTCGCTTTCTTCGTGAGGATGTGGCTACGGTTGGCGTGGCCGCACTTGTACTTGCCCGAGGCGGTCTTGCGGAAACGCTTGGCCGCTGCCCGGTTGGTCTTGATCTTGGGCATTGCAATGTCCTTGATGGGATTTGACCCTGGTTTCTGACTGATCTGGCGGCGGCCTGGGCCGCTCTTTCCGTCCTGCCATGATCGGCGTACGACCCGTCCTGGGTGGGTCGAGCCGGGCATGATACAGGCAAAACCGCCCTGCCACCAGCCCCAGCACCCCTTGCGCCGGCATTTCACCGGCATCCTGCAAAAGCAAAGGGACGCCAGTGGCGTCCCCTTACCCTGAACCATTCAGCCAGGCGCCCCGGAAGGCGGCCCGTCAGGCCTCAGGTCTTCTTCTTCGGCGCGATCATCATGACCATCTGACGCCCTTCCAGGCGCGGACGGGATTCAATGACGATGTCCTCGCCCAGATCGGTCTCGATCCGGTTGGCCATTTCGCGACCCAGTTCCTGGTGGCTCATTTCACGGCCACGGAAACGGATGTTGACCTTGATCTTGTCGCCTTCTTCAAGGAACCCGCGCATCTTGCGCAGCTTGATCTGGTAGTCGCCCTCGTCCGTGACCGGACGGAACTTCACTTCCTTGATCTCGACCTGCTTGGTCTTCTTCTTGGCCTCGCTGGCCTTCTTCTGCGCTTCGAACTTGAACTTGCCGAAGTCCATGATCTTGCAGACCGGCGGATCGGCCTGCGGCTGGATTTCGACCAGGTCCAGGCCTTCATCTTCGGCCATGGACAGCGCTTCGTCGCGCGACAACACGCCGATCATTTCTCCGTCACTGCCGATCACGCGGACGCGCGGCACACGGATTTCCTGATTCTTGCGGTTCTGTTTGTTGTCAGGGGTGCTGATATTACGTTCTCCCAAGGGTATCGAACCGGTCCGGGTGCCTGTGCCCCCCGGACCGGACCTTTGCTTACGCGCCCTCGGCCTGGAGCCGCTCGATGAAGGCCTGCAGGCTCATGCTGCCCAGGTCTTCGCCAGAACGCGTACGCACCGCCACAGCCCCATTTTCCTTCTCGCGGTCACCAATGACCAGCAGGTAGGGCACGCGCTGCAACGTATGCTCGCGGATTTTATAGCCGATCTTCTCGTTACGCAAATCCGAGCTGACGCGGAAGCCTTGCTCCGCAAGGGTTTTGGTCACGCCCGAGACGTAGTCGGCCTGGGCGTCGGTAATGTTGGCCACCACCACCTGGGTCGGCGCCAGCCAGGCCGGGAACTGGCCGGCATGGTGCTCGATCAGGATGCCGATGAAACGCTCCATGGAGCCGACGATCGCCCGGTGCAGCATGACCGGGTGCTTCTTCTGGCTGTTCTCGTCCACGTACTCGGCGCCCAGGCGGCCGGGCATCATGAAGTCGACCTGCATCGTGCCCAGCTGCCAGGTACGGCCGATGGCGTCCTTCAGGTGGTACTCGATCTTCGGGCCGTAGAAGGCGCCCTCGCCCGGCAGTTCCTGCCACTCCACGCCGCAGCTGGCCAGCGCCGAGCGCAGTGCGCCCTCGGCCTTGTCCCAGGTGGCGTCATCGCCCAGCCGCGATTCCGGCCGCAGCGCGATCTTGATCTGGATCTCCTCGAAGCCGAAGTGCCGGTAGACCGCCAGCGCCTGCTGGTGGAAGGCGGTCACTTCCGACTCGATCTGCGCCTCGGTGCAGAACACATGGCCGTCGTCCTGGGTGAAGCCGCGCACGCGCAGGATGCCGTGCAGTGCGCCGGAGGGCTCGTTGCGGTGGCAGGAACCGAACTCACCGTAGCGGATCGGCAGGTCGCGGTAGCTGTGCAGGCCCTGGTTGAACACCTGGACGTGGCCCGGGCAGTTCATCGGCTTGACCGCGTAGGTGCGCTTCTCCGACTCGGTGAAGAACATGTTGTCCTGATAGTTGTCCCAGTGACCGGACTTCTTCCACAGGCTCACGTCCAGGATCTGGGGGCAGCGCACTTCGCCATAGCCGCTGTTGCGATAGACCTTGCGCATGTACTGCTCGACCACCTGCCACAACGCCCAGCCCTTGGGGTGCCAGAACACCAGGCCCGGCGCCTCTTCCTGCAGGTGGAACAGGTCCTGCTGCTTGCCGATGCGGCGGTGGTCGCGCATTTCGGCTTCCTCGATGCGCTTGATGTAGGCATCGAGCTGCTTCTTGTCGGCCCAGGCGGTGCCGTAGATGCGCTGCAGCTGCTCGTTCTGCGCGTCACCACGCCAGTACGCACCGGAAATGCGGGTCAGCTTGAAGGCCTTCAGGAAGCGCGTGTTCGGCACGTGCGGGCCACGGCACATGTCCACATACTCCTGGTGGTAGTACATGCCCATGGCCTGGATGTCGTCGGACATGTCCTCGATCAGGCGCAGCTTGTAGTCCTCGCCACGCGCCTTGAAGATCTCGATCACTTCCGCGCGCGGCGTCATCTTCTTGATGACGTCGTAGTCCTGGGCGATCAGTTCACCCATGCGCTTCTCGATCGCGGCCATGTCGTCCGGGGTGAACGGGCGCTCGGAGTAGATGTCGTAGTAGAAGCCCTCGGCGATGACCGGGCCGATGACCATCTTCACGTCCGGGTACAGCTGCTTGACGGCATGGCCGACCAGGTGAGCGCAGGAGTGGCGGATGATCTCCACGCCCTCCTCGTCCTTGGCGGTGATGATGCGCAGGCTGGCATCGTGATCGATGACGTCGCTGGCATCGACCAGCACGCCATCGACCGAGCCGGCGATGGTCGCCTTGGCCAGGCCGGCACCGATCGACTGGGCGACGTCCATGACGCTGACGGGGTTTTCGAACTCGCGGCGGCTGCCGTCGGGAAGGGTAATGTTGATCATCGCAGTGGCTTCGTGCGGGGGCCCGCGCTGCGGGCTGGAAAGCGGCTCCGGGCAGGCGCCCGGGCAATAAAAAAGCGCCGCGAGGGCGCCTGGAACGCAGGGCCTTCGGGGGCAGGTCAACCGTGGGCGGTGGTAGTGCTCATGTCGCACGCTCGGCCGGCGCTGGGCGCGGGCCACCTTGTTCCAGTCAGGATAATGACTGCGATTTTAGACCAGTGCGCGGGAAAGCCCAAGCACTCCCCGTCGCGCCCCTGAATGGCCGTCGCTGGCAGCCTGAAATCGCAATGATTACCATATCCAGGCAGCCCGCCCCGTGCCAGCCTGCCCGCTTTCCCCCAGGACCTCGTGATGCGCCACCCGCTCCGACCGGCGAACGCCGGCCCCGCCCGTGTCCCGCGTTCGCCGCCCTCGCGCCGCGCAGGCTGCCGGCAATGATCACTGTCGGCCTTTCCACGCTCGGCTTCTGCAGCCTGGGCGTGCTGTCTGCGATGTTCTCGGCGACGGCCTTCTATGCCGCCTCGCCGCATTGCCGCTGGCCGCGCCTGCGCCGGGCTGGCCGGCTTGGCCGACAGATCGGCCTGGTTGCCGCTGCGGCCGCACTGTGGCTGTGGATGGCCGAACTGGGCTTCGCCGCCGGGCTGGTGGCGATGCTGTGCACCTGGATGCTGGCGGCGATGCTGCTGCCGGCCGTCGCCGCCTGGCACCGCCCAGGTACGGAGCCGCGCTGATGTGGGCCCGCGCCCTCGCCGGCATCTTCGCCGGCTTCCTGCTGGCCGCGGCCGCCACCGGACTGGTGGCCTGGCTGCCGCCCGGCCCATGGCAGCACGCCCTGGTACCGGCCCTGATCGCCTTCATCCCGCTGTGGATGCTGGCCGCCCTCTGGGCGTTCAGCTTCCGCCGCGCCGCGCACGCCTGGCTGGCCCTGGCCGGCAGTGCTGGCGCCGGCTTTGCCGTGCTCGGCCTGCTGCGCCTGGCCGGTGCGGTGCAATGAGACCGTCCCCATGAAGTTCTCCTCGCAGACGCTGCGCACGTTCACCACCCTGCACACCTGGGTCGGCCTGGTCGCCGGCTTCGGCCTGTTCGTGGCCTTCTATGCAGGCGCCCTGACGCTCTTCCACCATGACCTGCCGTTGTGGCAGACGCCGGGCGCGGCGACGGCATTGCCCGCGGACCTGGATGACGCACAGCACCTGCTCGAGGACGTGCTGGCAGCCCACGCGGAGGCACGCCGCCATGTCGGCATGACCTTCCCCGGCACCGACCATCCGCAGCCGCTGGCCTACTGGCAGACCGATGACGGCAGCTGGCGCTATGCGTGGCCGGGACACACCGCCGGCAGCCCGACGCCGCCGCAGACCGGTCTGGCCGAACTGGTCAACGAGCTGCATTACAGCCTGGGCCTGCCGGTGGCCGGCGTGTATGTGATGGGCATCGTCAGCCTGCTGTACGGCATGGCCCTGCTCAGCGGCCTGGTGATCCACCTGCCGAAACTGCTGGGTGACCTGTTCGCGTTGCGCCCGGGCCGCAACCTCAAGCAGCAGTGGCAGGATGCGCACAACGTGATCGGCGTGCTCAGTCTGCCCTTCCATCTGATGTTCGCCGTTACCGGCGCCCTGCTCTGCCTGGCGTTCGTACAGATGGCACTGCTCAATCCGCTGATCTTCGATGGCAAACTGCTGCAGGCCGTGCCGACCGCGATGGATACCGCTCCGGTGCGCGAGGCCAGCGGCGTTCCGGCACCGCCGGGCAGCCTGCAGGTCCTGCATGCGCGCGCCCTGGAAGTGGCCCGCGCACAGGGCGTGGCCAACTTCGAACCGGCCTATCTGAAACTGGCCAATGGTGGCGACGCCAAGGCCACCATCGAGATCACCGGCGAATCCACCGGCACGCTGGGCCCACTGGGCGCGGTCGCCCTGGACGTGGCCACCGGCGACGTGCTGGCCACGCAGCTGCCGGGCCAGCGCGATGCCAATCACGCTACGCTGAGCGCCGCCTATGCGCTTCATTTCGGTGAGTTCGGCAACGGCGTGGTGGTCTGGTTGTACTTCCTGATGGGGCTCGGCGGCGCCTTCCTGTTCTATTCCGGCAACCTGCTGTGGATCGAATCGCGACGCAAGCGACGCCAGCCCGAGCAGTCGCGTGCGGCCGTCAACATGGCGCGTGCCACCGTCGGTGTCTGCATCGGCCTGTGCGTGGCGATCTCGTTGGCGTTCGTGGTGGCGCTGGTGCTCGAACGCGCAGCACCCGCGGCGGTCGACCCGGGCATCCGTTGGGCCTGTTTCAGCAGCTGGGCCGCGTGCGCGCTGTGGGCATTCCTGCGCAGGCCCGCACAGGCTGCCCGGGAACTGCTGTGGGCCGCTGCGGCCGCGACCGCGCTGGTGCCGGTCCTGCATGGTGCATTGAACGGTGACTGGCTGTGGCGTGCCGCCGCTGCCGGGCACTGGCCGCTGTTCTGGATCGACGCCGTCGCCCTGGCGATGGCCTTCGGCTTTGCGCGCCTGGCGCTGGCCAGCCAACGCCGGGCGCGCAACGGCGACCCCAACAGCGTCTGGGCCGACTGACCGCCCCGCCGGGCCATGCCGGCGGAGCGCGGCGCCTTCAATCGCCCACGCGGGCCTTGTGCCAGGGCGCCAGCATCGCGTTGAGCAGGCTGGCCTGTTCATCGTCGCCGGTCAGCTCCCACATGAAGACACCGGCCAGCCCCTGTTCGCGGGCGAACTGCGCCCGCAGGCCGATCGAACGCGGGTCTTCATAGCTGATGAAGACGTTCTCCCGCGGGTTGTACAACCACGGGCTCTGCGCCTGCGGGTGCCAGTGCCTGGTCCAGCCCGGCTGATCGAGGTAACGCGCCTTGATCACCCGCCAGTCGCCGGCATCGGCCGGCGCACTGTAAGCCTGGTACAGGCCGTCGGCAGTCTCCCCGGTCACCTTGAAGCCGCGCCCGTAGAACGGCACGCCCAGCACCAGTTTGTCCGCCGGCACGCCATGTTCGCGGTAGTACCGCACCGCACCGGCCACGTTGTTCCAGCGCCGCAGTTCCGGCGCCAGCGGGTCGGCCGGCACTTCATGCAACGGCGCGTTGAAGGTCGACACGGCCGAGAAACCGGTACCCATGTCGTAGCTCATCAGGTTGATGAAATCGAGTATCCGGGCCAGCGCAGGCAGGTCATAGCTGGCGGCGGGATCATAGGGGCCATCGGTCTGCAGCCGGCCAGCGGCCAGCGCGGCGGTCAGCAGCATCGGCTGCCCTGCCCTGTGCCCGTACGTATCGAGCGCGGTACGGAACGCCTGCGCCAGGCGCGTCATGTTGGCCCGGTCCTGCGGACGATGCGCCAGTTCCTTCGGGCCGCCACTGACCGGGAACTCCCAGTCGATGTCCACGCCATCGAAGCTGCCTGCGTGCCGCTCGAAGAACAGCGTCATGCAGGAGTCGACCAGGCGCCTGCGGCTGGCTTCGGTCAGCGCGGCATCGGAGAACCCACCGGCGCCCCAGCCGCCGATCGAGATCAGCGTGCGCAGATGCGGATGCGCTTTTTTCAGGTCAGCCAGCTCGGCAACGTTCTTCGATGCGTCCGCACCGATCACGCATCGGCCGTCTTCGATGGTGGAGAACGCGTAGAACAGATGCGTCAGGCGCTCGGCTGGAATGCTCGAAACCGGATAGCGCCCGGCCGAGCCACCGGGGTAGTAGGCGCCGAAGATCGGCGACTGCGCCGGCGCAGCGTGCACTGCGCCGGGCACGGCAGCGGTGACGAGTACGGCAAGGACGGCCAGGGTCTGGCGGAACATGGGATCTCCCGGTTCGAAGGCGCAGCCACGGTAGCAAACCGATCACGCCCCGGCGCGGCTTCATCGAATGTCGTCCACTGGACAGGCACGGACGCCCGCAGGATGACATCGGCATGTCCCTGACGCCCCACGGCAGGACAGCGCGCTGCCGTCGCCGGTACTGACCCTTCAGAATTCTTCAGACACGCTTCCAGCACTTCAGCGAAGGACCGGGCTCAATCCAGTCTCCTTTCCGATGGAGCCCGACCATGCGTCCGTTGATGTCCTTCCTCCTTGTGCTGCTGGCATTCATACCCCACACCACCGGCGCCGCAACGCCTGCCTCCGTCCGCCTGCCCGCCCTGGAGCAGGCCATCGCCCGCGATGACCTCAAGCAGATCCGCAGCGTGCTGCTGCAGGTCGACGGCAACGTCGTCTACGAGGGCTACTTCAACGGCGCGGACGCGGGCACCCTGCACGATGTGCGCTCGGCCAGCAAAAGCGTGACCGCACTGCTGATCGGCGCCGCCATCGGCGAGGGGGCGCTGCCGGGCGTGCAGGCCCGGGTCTACGACTACTTCCCCGGATTCACCGCGCGCCACGTCGTCGACCCGCGCCTGCGCGCCATCACCCTGCAGGATCTGCTGACCATGAGCAGCCTGTGGGAATGCGACGACGAGAACCCGTTCTCGAGCGGCCACGAAGAGCGCATGTACGTGAGCGAGCGCTGGCTGGACTTTGCCCTGTCCCTGCCTGTGAAGGGCTTCGCGCCCTGGATGCAGCGACCGGAGGACAGCCCTCATGGCCGTTCCTTCGCGTACTGTACGGCCGACTCGTTCGTGCTCGGCGCCGTGCTCGAGAGGGCCACCGGCATGCCACTGTCGGACTATGCCGCCCGGGCACTGGAGCGTCCGCTGGGCATCACCGAGAGCCACTGGAACCGTTCACCGGAGGGCATCGGAATGGGAGGCGGCGGCACGCGCTACCGCAGCCGCGACCTGGCGCGGCTGGGGCAGCTGGTGCTGGATCAGGGGCGCGGCAATGGCCGGCAACTGGTTCCCCGCGATTTCATCGCTGCAATGATCCAGCCACAGGCCCGCACTGGCGATGGCAGCGAGTACGGCTACCAATGGTGGGGCCTGCAGCTGACGGTGCAGGGCAGGCAGCGGACCGTGTGGGCGATGTCCGGCAACGGCGGCAATTATGTCTTCCTGATTCCTGACAGGAATGCCGTGGCCGTCGTCACCAGCCAAGCCTACAACCGCAGCTTCGCCCATCCGCAGTCGCGGCGGATTCTCACTGAGTTCCTGCTTCCGGCACTGCGCTGAGACCGGACAGATCGGAGGGTCGCCATGCGGCGGCGAGGACCTGCGCGCGCTGCCTGGCGACATCCGCATCGATACGCGCCAGCAGCGGCTCCCACTCCGGCGCGCTGCGCAGCGGAGCATACAGCGGCGTGGCACGCAGCCATGCCGCATCGCGGAAGCCATCGTCCACCGCCTGGTGCAGCGCGGCCACGGCGGCCTTCGCATCACCCACCGACTGCAACAGCAGAGCCCGCTCGAGCGCAGCATCGGCCCAACCATCACCACTCCCCGCCGGCAGGCGCTGCAATCGCGCACGTGCCCATGCCGGATCGATGGCCGTCGATCCGTACAGGCCCGCCAGCGTCTCTCCCAACGATTGCTGCGGCCGCAGCCGGTGCGCCGTCGCGAACGCCTCGGCCGCCGCCGCGGTGTCACCGGCCAGCAATGCCAGTTCTCCCTGTAGGCGCAGCAGCTGGGGGTGTGGTGTGCCACGCGTCAATGCGATGGCCAGCTCCTCCCGGGCGCGCCCGGCGGCCCCGGCAACGTACAGGCTGCGCGGCCACGCGATGTTGGCGAACACGTTGTCCGGGTAAAGCTGGAAGTTGCGCGCATGGCGCTGCGCTGCCGCCTGGGTGAAACCGAGCAGTTCCATTTCGCGCGCCACCTGCACATCACGGAAGCGGATGCGTTCGGGTGCCTTGAGTGCGAGGTTGGCGCGCAGCGCCAGCGACAGGCGGCCCTGCTCCTGCTGCAGGTAGGCCAGCGATGCGCGGGTGCGCTCGTCCGCAGGATCGAGCTGGATCGCGCGCGCGTAGTCGGCTACCGCATCGTCCATCCGCCCAAGGCAATCATGCGCATACCCGCGCAGGGCGTACGTAGCACCGTCATGCGGCGCCCGTGCACGTTCGGAGTTGGCCAGCGCCAGCGCTTCGCGCATCTGCTGCGGAGAACCGTTGAACAGGCATCCCTGCGCCGACAATGCACGTGCCAGCCCACGCCGGGCCGCGCTGGATTCTGGATCGACCTGGAGTGCCTGGCGGTAGAGGGCGATCGCGCGTTCGTTGTTGCTCGCCTGGCCGATGCCGGCGTAATAGTCCGCGCGCTGCAGCAGGGACGTCGCTGCGGCGGGCGGAGCCTGGTCCGGCCACGCCAGCACCGCCACCGCCAACCCGCCCACCGCCACCAGCGCTGCAGCCCACCACCAGCGCCCTCGTGACGATCCGATCACTGGCGGCGGTGCCATCGGTATCGGTGCGGCGCACAGCTGATAGCCGCGCCCGCGCACCGAACGGATGTAGCGCGGCCGACGGCTGTCATCGCCGAGTGCCTGCCGCAGCAGTTTCACCCGCTGACTGACCGCATCCTCACCAACCACCGCAGGTGCCCAGACCTGGGCCGCCAACGTGTCGAAATCCACCACACGGGTGCCGTGTGCAAGCAGCACGTCGAACAGGGTCCAGCTCAGGCCACTGATGGGCAGGGCCTCACCGGCCCGGCTCACGCGCTGCGCCGGGCGGTCGATGTCCAGGTCGAGCAGGCGCAGGAGGTCCATGACAACAGCATAGCGGCAAGCCCGCTCAGGATGCCGGACAAAGAAAAAGCGGGCCGAAGCCCGCTTTCTCATTCCAGCGATGTCAGCGGCGGTGCTCAACCCGGGTTGACACCTGCCGTGATCGACCGTGGGTCGATCATTCGGCGCTGGCGCCCTCGCCTTCTTCCACGGCCTTCATCGACAGACGGATACGGCCCTGCTTGTCGACTTCCAGCACCTTGACCTTGACCACATCGCCTTCCTTCAGCTTGTCGCCGACCTTCTCGACGCGCTCGCTGGAGATCTGCGAGACGTGGACCAGGCCGTCCTTGCCCGGCAGGATGGTGACGAACGCACCGAAGTCCATGATCTTGGCGACCTTGCCTTCGTAGATGCGGCCCGGCTCGACGTCCGAGGTGATCTGCTCGATGCGGGCCTTGGCGGCCTGGGCAGCGATCGCGTTGACCGACGCAATGACGATGGTGCCGTCATCCTGGATGTCGATCTGGGTGCCGGTTTCCTTGGTGATGGCCTGGATGGTCGAGCCACCCTTGCCGATCACTTCGCGGATCTTGTCCGGGTGGATCTTGATGGTCAGCAGGCGCGGCGCGTAGTCGGACAGTTCCGAACGCGGAGCGGTCAGGCCGTGGGCCATTTCGCCCAGGATGTGCAGACGGCCAGCCTTGGCCTGCTGCAGCGCCTGCTTCATGATCTCTTCGGTGATGCCTTCGATCTTGATGTCCATCTGCAGGGCAGAGATGCCCTCAGCGGTACCGGCCACCTTGAAGTCCATGTCGCCCAGGTGATCTTCGTCACCCAGGATGTCGGACAGGACGACGAAGCGGTCGCCTTCCTTGACCAGACCCATGGCGATACCCGCCACCGGGGCCTTCACCGGCACGCCGGCGTCCATCAGGGCCAGCGACGAACCGCAGACCGAGGCCATCGACGAGGAACCGTTCGACTCGGTGATTTCCGAGACGACGCGGATGGTGTACGGGAAGGCTTCCAGCGACGGCATGACAGCCAGCACGCCGCGCTTGGCCAGGCGACCGTGGCCGATCTCGCGGCGCTTCGGACCCATCATGCGGCCGCACTCACCCACCGAGAACGGAGGGAAGTTGTAGTGGAACAGGAAGTTTTCCTTGTACTCACCGGCAACGGCATCGATGACCTGACCGTCGCGGGCGGTGCCCAGGGTGATGGTCACGATGGCCTGGGTTTCGCCGCGGGTGAACAGCGAGGAGCCGTGGGTACGCGGCAGCACGCCGGTCTTCACGGAGATCGGGCGGACGGTATCCAGCGCACGGCCGTCGATGCGGACCTTGGTGTCCAGCACCGAGTCGCGCATGGTGCGGTATTCCAGTTCGCCGAATTCCTTCGACAGCTCGGCCGGGTTCCAGCCTTCGGCAGCCACGCGGCCGGCCAGGGCTTCGACCACGTCCTTCTTGATCGCCGAGATGGCGTCGCGACGCTGCAGCTTGTCACGCACCTGGAAGGCTTCGCCCAGGCGCGGGCCGATGGCTTCCTTCAGGGCGGCGATCAGCGCTTCGTTCTTGGCCGGGGCTTCCCAGGTCGACGGCTTGGTGCCGGCTTCGACGGTCAGCTCGTTGATCGCGTTGATGACCTTCTGCATTTCGCGGTGACCGAAGGTCACGGCGCCCAGCATCACTTCTTCCGACAGCAGCGCGGCTTCGGATTCGACCATCAGCACGGCGTTGGAGGTACCGGCAACGACCAGTTCCAGCTGCGAGTCAGCCAGTTCACTGACGGTCGGGTTCAGGATGTACTCGCCGTTCTTGTAACCGACCTTGGCAGCGCCGATCGGACCCATGAACGGGGTGCCGGCCAGAGCCAGGGCCGCCGAAGCACCGATCAGGGCCGGAATGTCACCGTCCACGTCCGGGTTCAGCGACATCACCGTGGCGATGATCTGCACTTCGTTCTTGTAGTCTTCCGGGAACAGCGGACGGATCGGACGGTCGATCAGACGCGAGATCAGGGTTTCCTTCTCGGTCGCACGGCCTTCGCGCTTGAAGAAACCACCCGGAATGCGGCCGCCGGCGTAGAACTTCTCCTGATAGTCGACGGTCAGCGGGAAGAAGTCCTGGCCTTCGCGCGCGCTCTTGGCGGCGACGGCGGTGACCAGCAGTACGGTGTCGTCCATCTTGACGATGACGGCGCCGCTGGCCTGACGGGCGACTTCGCCGGTCTCAAGCGTGACGGTGTGCTTGCCGTACTGGAAGGTTTTGGTGATTTTTGCCACGGAGGGTGTCCTTGGGGATGCTGTCTGCGAATTTGGACCGTCGGCGACCCTTGCCGCCAGCGGGTGACCGGATCGTTCCGGCCTGAATCGGGGATTGCGGTACTACAAAACAAAACCGCGGCGCATCGCTGCGCCGCGGGGGATTCGTTGCTTAGCGACGCAGGCCAAGCTTCTCGATCAGGGCCTTGTAACGCTCGACGTCCTTCTTCTTCAGGTAGTCGAGCAGGCTGCGACGGCGGTTGACCATCTGCAGCAGGCCGCGGCGGCTGTGGTGATCCTTCTTGTGGGTCTTGAAGTGGCCGGTCAGCAGTTCGATGCGGGCGGTCAGCAGGGCCACCTGGACTTCCGGGGAGCCGGTGTCGGCGGCGCTGCGCTTGTTGTCTTCAATGACCTTCTGGGTGTCGATCGACATGTCTTTTTCTCAGTGATGCGTGGCCGGCAGGAACGCGCTTCGCGCACCGCCAGGCTCGCCGTGGACTACAGGGATGAAACCTGCGCGGGGCAGGCTGCCAGAAAATGGCCGCGAAATTGTAACGGCCAGGGGCTCCGGGGACAAGGACCGGGGCTGAACCGCCCCGCCCTGCTCAGAGGTTGAAGCGGCGCTGCGGGGCAAGCAGGCCACTGTCATCGACCTGACCGAGGCCCTGGACAGCGGCGTCCGGACCGAACACCGCCACCAGACCGCGCGGCCAGCCGGCATCGCGCAACCGCTGTCCCATGCAGAACCGTTGCGTCTGGCCGGCGTCCAGCTCGACCCGCGGATACCCGGCCAGACCGTCGGCCAGCGGCAGCAGCAGCGCATCCATGGCCGCCAGGTCACCCGTTTCGACCATGGCCCGCAGCTGGTCCAGGGTGACCATCGCCGGCTCGCGGAACGGCTCCACCCACAGCCGGCGCAGGGCGCTGATGTGCGCACCACAGCCCAGCGCCTCGCCGAGATCACGCGCCAGGCTGCGGATGTAGGTACCCGAGCCACAGGTGACGCGCAGGCGCAGCCGCTCGGGCTGCTGTTCCAGGACCTCGATGGCATGCACCTGGACCTGCCGCTCCGGCGCCTCGATGGCGTCGCCGCGGCGGGCCTTCACGTACAGCGGCTCGCCTCCCTGCTTCAGCGCTGAATAGATCGGGGCCCGCTGGCGGATGCTGCCGGTCAGCGGTGCCAGCGCGGCCTGCAGGACGTCAGCAGTGATCTGCGGCACCGGGCGCTGCAGCAGCACCTCGCCTTCGGCGTCATCGGTGTCGGTGGTCTGGCCGAGCACGATCTCGGCGTCATAGGCCTTGGCCGAGCCCAGCAGCAGGCCGGCGATCTTGGTCGCCTCGCCGAAGCACAACGGCAGCAGGCCGGTGGCCAGCGGGTCGAGACTGCCGGTATGCCCGCCCTTCTCGGCACGGAACAGGCGGCGCGCCACCTGCAGGGCAGCGTTGGAGCTCATGCCGGTCGACTTGTCGAGCAGCAGGATGCCGTCCAGGCGGCGGAACTGAATTCGGGTCATGACAGATACGGGTGTAGCGCCGGACCATGCCCGGCAAGCGCGCGGCGCGGCCTGCATCAGACATCGCGCAGCCGGAATGCAGCAACGCCGGGCATGCCCGGCGTCGCGCGGTTATTCTTCGTCGCTTTCGCGGCGCTTCTCGGCAGCCACGGTGTCGGGCAGATCGCGCAGGATGTTGTCGATGTGCTCGCCCCGATCAACCGAGTCGTCGTAATGGAAATGCAGCTCCGGCACGTGGCGCAGCTTCATCGCCCGGGCCAGGTCCATGCGCAGGCGATAGCCCAGTTCCTTCAGGCCGGCCACCGCTTCGGCCGAACGTTCCGGCATCAGCGCGGTGACGAAGACCTTGGCATGGGCCATGTCGCGGGTGATTTCCACGTCGGACACGCTCACCGAGGGCAACCCGTGCTCGCGCACGGCGTTGTGCACCAGGGTGCCGAGTTCACGGCGCAGCTGGGCGGAGACACGGTCGGTTCGATGGAAAGTCTTGGGCACGCGGTCGGGCTCTTGAATTGAATGTGACCCGACCAAGGTCGGGCCCTACCGGGAGAGACGGCCCGACCGGGGTCGGGCGCCACCAGGGGTGGACCCGCCCGCGAGGGCCGGTCCGTTGCAGCATTACAGGGTACGCGGCACTTCGATGCGCTCGAAGCACTCGATCTGGTCGCCCGGCTTGACGTCGTTGTAAGCCTTCACGCCGATACCGCATTCGGTACCGTTGCGGACTTCCTCGACGTTTTCCTTGAAGCGACGCAGCGATTCCAGCTCGCCTTCGAACACCACCACGCTGTCGCGCAGGACGCGGATCGGCTTGCTGCGCTTGACCACGCCTTCGATGACCATGCAGCCGGCGACGGCGCCCAGCTTGGAGCTGCGGAAGACATCGCGAACCTCGGCGATACCGATGATCTCTTCGCGGATCTCCACGCCCAGCAGACCGGAGGCTACCTGCTTCACCTGATCGATCACGTCATAGATGATCGAGAAGTAACGCAGGTCCACGCCGTTGGATTCGATGATGCGACGGGCCGAAGCATCCGCACGCACGTTGAAGCCGATGACGGTGGCCTTGGAGGCGGCAGCCGAATTGGCGTCCGACTCGGTGATGCCGCCCACGCCGGAGTGGATCACGTTGATGCGGATGTCGTCGTTGGACAGCGCAACCAGCGCCTGGCTCAGCGCCTGCACCGAACCCTGCACGTCGGCCTTGATGACCAGGTTGAGGACCTGCTGGCCCTCACCCTTGCCCAGGGTCGCCATGATGTCTTCCATCCGGCTGCCCGCCGTGGCGACCAGGCGCGACTCGCGGCGCTTGGTCTCACGCTGCTGGGCAACGTCCTTGGCCAGACGCTCGTCCTCGACCACCACGAAGTCGTCACCGGCTTCCGGCACGCCGGACAGGCCCAGGACCTGCACCGGGATGGACGGGCCGGCAAACTCCGGCTGCTTGCCGGTTTCGTCGAACAGCGCTCGCACGCGGCCGTACTGGATGCCGCACACCAGGTAATCGCCCTTCTTCAGGCGGCCCTGCTGCACGAGCACGGTGGCGACCGGGCCGCGGCCCTTGTCCAGCGACGATTCAATCACCACGCCGGACGCGCGGCCTTCATCGACAGCCTTCAGCTCCAGCAGTTCGGCCTGGATCGAGATGGCGTCCAGCAGGTCGTCGATGCCCAGGCCGGTCTTGGCCGAGATCTCCACCATCTGGGTGTCGCCACCGAAGTCTTCGGCCACGACCTGCTCGGTCAGCAGTTCGTTCTTGACCCGCATCGGATCGGCGTCGGACTTGTCGATCTTGTTGATTGCCACGATCAGCGGCACGCCGGCGGAACGGGCATGCTGGATCGCTTCCTTGGTCTGCGGCATCACGCCGTCATCGGCAGCGACCACCAGCACCACGATATCGGTCAGCTTGGCACCGCGGGCACGCATCGAAGTGAAGGCTGCGTGGCCCGGGGTATCCAGGAAGCTGATCACGCCCTTCGGCGTATCCACGTGGTACGCACCGATGTGCTGGGTGATGCCGCCGGCTTCGCCGGTGGCGACCTTGGTGCGGCGGATGTAATCCAGCAGCGAGGTCTTGCCGTGGTCGACGTGGCCCATGATGGTGACCACCGGCGGGCGCTGCACGGCTTCGCCCTGGTTTTCACCGGTCGATGCCAGCAGTGCGTCTTCGGCGTCGTTGTCGTTGGCACGGATCGCCTTGTGGCCGAGTTCCTCGGTCACCAGCGCCGCCGTGTCGTGGTCGATGGACTGGGTGATGGTGGCCATCACGCCCATCTTGAACAGCGCCTTGACCACCTCGCCGCCCTTCAGCGCGAGCTTCTGCGCCAGGTCGGCCACGGTGATCGTGTCGCCGATCGCCACTTCACGCACGACCGGTGCGGTCGGACGTTCGAAGGCATGCGGACCGGCGTTGCTGCCACCGCGCGACATGTCGCGACGGCCGCCGGCCTGGTTCCGGCCGCCCGGACGACCACGGGTCGTGCTGTTGCTGTTGCCACGACGTGCACGGTCGGCGGCCGACAGGTGCATCTGGCCGGAGAAACGATCGCCCGGGCCACGCTCGTTGCGCGGCGCGCTGCGGTTGTTGCGGTCGTCGCTGCGTGGCGGAGCGCCACGCGGGGCAGCCGGGGCTGCGGCCGGGGTACGCGGCGGACGCGGTGCGGTTTCGTCGATCGGAGCGCGCGTCTTCGGCTGGCTGGCGGCCAGCGCCTCGGCGGCCTTGGCGGCAACCGCTGCTTCCTCTGCAGCCTTCTTCTCGGCTTCGGCACGCTCCTTGGCGGCAATCTCTTCCTCGCGTGCACGGACGATGGCCTCGTCGCGCAGACGGTCCTTCTCGGCCAATGCCTGCTGTTCGGCGAGGTTGCGGGCGCGCGACTCTTCCAGCTTGCGCAGGATGTCGGCGCGCTCTTCGTCCGGAGTCATCGCACGACCACCATCGGACTTGACGTAGGTACGCTTCTGGCGCACCTCGACATTCACGGTCGTCTTGCTGCGACCGGAATTGACCGTCACTTCCTGCTGTTTACGGCGGTTGAGGGTGATCTTCTTTGCAGACTGATCGGTCTCTTCCGGCGCCTGCTCGGGCTTGCCGTGCGAACGACGAAGGAAGCCCAGGAGCTTCACCTTCTCGGTGCTGGTCACGACCTGGTCGGGACCGCTGAACTTCATGCCGGCACCGGCCAGCTGTTCAAGCAGTTTTTCGACCGGTGTGTTGACCAGTTCGGCAAGCTTGCGGATGGTGGTTTGCTGCGACATTCGGATCCTATGATCTTGTGGGCGCCCCCCCGCATCTGGAGGTGGCGCGGATTCTACGCCCTGAGCGGCTCAGGGCCCTGTTCATTGCCGGCTCATTCGCCGCGTTCCAGTCGGGCGATCTCCTCGGCACGCGCGGCCAGGATCAGCGCGGCGGCGCGCTCCTGGTCCAGCCCTTCGATGCCGAAGTCCACGACCTCGTCGGCGGCCAGGTCGGACAGATCCTCGCTGGTGCGCACGCCGTGGCCGGCCAGCGCATACGCGGTGGCTTCGTCCATGCCCTTCAGGGACAGCAGGTCCTGCGCCGGCTGGCCGTCTTCAAGGCCTTCCTCGACTGCCAGGGCCTCATTGAGCAGCGCATCGCGGGCACGAGCGCGCAGCTCTTCGACGATATCCTCGTCGAAACCTTCCACGGCCAGCAGTTCGCCGACCGGGACATAAGCGATTTCCTCGACGGTGCCGAAGCCTTCGCTGACCAGGATGCCGGCGATCTCCTCGTCCACTTCCAGCTTGTCCATGAACAGCTGGCGGGCCGAAGCCTGCTCGGCCTCCGACTTGGCGGTGACCTGGTCCTGGGTCATCACGTTGAGCTGCCAGCCGGTCAGGCGGCTGGCCAGGCGCACGTTCTGGCCACCCTTGCCGATCGCCTGGGCCAGGCGGTCCTCGGCAACGGCCAGATCCATCGAGTGCTTGTCCTCATCGACGATGATCGACTGCACCTCGGCCGGCGCCATCGCATTGATGACGAAGTTGGCCGGGTTGTCGTTCCACAGCACGATATCCACGCGCTCGCCATTGAGCTCGTTGGACACCGCCTGCACGCGCGAACCGCGCATGCCGATGCAGGCACCGATCGGATCGGTGCGCTGGTCGTGGGCCAGCACGGCGATCTTGGCGCGGTCGCCCGGATCGCGGGCACAGGCCTTGATTTCCACCAGGCCCTGACCGACTTCCGGCACTTCCAGCTTGAACAGCTCGATCATGAACTCCGGCGCGGCGCGGCTGATGAACAGCTGCGGGCCACGCGGCTCCGAGCGCACTTCGGCCAGGTAGCCGCGGACGCGGTCACCGGCGCGCAGCACGTCGCGCGGAATGCCCTTGTCCTTCGGGATGAAGCCTTCGGCGTTGCCGCCGAGGTCGACGTAGATGTTGCCACGCTCGGCACGCTTGACCACACCGGTGATCAGCTCGCCGACGCGGTCCTTCCATGCGTCCACGACCTGCTGGCGCTCGGCTTCGCGAACGCGCTGCACGATCACCTGCTTGGCGGCCTGGGCGGCGATGCGGCCGAAGTCCGGGTTCTCGATCTGCTCTTCGATGTAATCGCCGACGTCCACGCCCTCGGCTTCATCGATGGCGTCCATCAGGCGGATCTGGCGGTCGGGCGACTCCATGACCACGTCATCGGCCACCACTTCCCAGCGACGGAAGGTTTCGTAGCTGCCATCCTTGTGGTCGATGACCACGCGGGTCAGCACTTCCTCGTCGGGATAGCGCTTCTTCGCTGCCGAGGCCAGGGCGGCCTCGATGGCATCGAAGATCACTTCACGCGGCACGCCCTTCTCGTTGGCGACCGCGTCGACTACCAGCAACAGTTCCTTGCTCATTGGCTCACTCCGCGCGCGGCTTCTTTGCCGCCGGCTCGTTGGAAGAAGAATTCTTGTTCGGCTTCGGACGCTTCGGTGCCGGACCGGTCGGCTTGCTCGGGGCCAGCCCCAGCGCCACCCAGTCGGGCAGGATCCGTGCCTTGTCGATGTTGTCCGCCGACACGACCACTTCGGCCTTGTCGACGATGAAGGTGATGGTGCCCGCAGCCTCGTCGGTCGCTTCGATACGGCCCTGCAGGCGACGTCGGTTGTCCTGCGGCAGCTTCAGGGTGACCTTGGCCGACTCCCCCAGGTGGCGAGTGAACTGCTCCAGGTTGAACAGCGGACGATCGACGCCCGGCGAGGACACTTCCAGCGTGTAGTTGCCGCTGATCGGGTCTTCGACGTCCAGCTGCGCCGACACTTCGCGGCTGACCCGCTCGCAGTCGTCGACATTGATGATGCGCTCGGGCTGTTCAGCCAGCGGCACGTCGATGTAAAGGCGCAGGGTCGCACCGCCGGGGGCCGGCAGATACTCAACGCCCAGCAGCTCCAGGCCCAGCGACACAACGGTCGGGGCGAGCAGATTCGCGATGTCGGTTGCCTTGTCGCTCACAGCCTGCCTTGATCTCTTGGTTGGGTGCCGGCCATGGCCGGCGTGAACATGACGCCCCGGAAACGACAAAGGGCCCGCAGGGCCCCTTTTTCCGGAAAGACTCCGGTGACTGGATTCCGGTTGCAGCACGCCGCGAAGGCATGTTGCGAGCCCTCCTTCCGGGTGAGGTCTCCCCAGGGGAGCGCCGCCTTCAGGGGTACTGCTTAGGCCGATGATGATAGCGGCTGCACCGCGCTGGTGCAAGGCAGGGACCCGGGTCAGATCCCTTTTCCACGGAAAAAGGGATCTGACCCCGAACACGTGGAAAGCACACATACCTCAAAGAAAAACGCCTTCGAAGCAGGACTTCGAAGGCGATCTCTTTACTTGGTAGCGGGGGCAGGATTTGAACCTGCGACCTTCGGGTTATGAGCCCGACGAGCTGCCAGACTGCTCCACCCCGCATCAGAAGCGGAATCATGAGGCATAACTGCAATAAATGCAAGCTTTCCCTCATTCATCAAGCCGGATGGCGCCGGTCTGATGTTGGTAGCGGGGGCAGGATTTGAACCTGCGACCTTCGGGTTATGAGCCCGACGAGCTGCCAGACTGCTCCACCCCGCACCGGAAGTGTTTGAGCTGCTGCCCCACCCTAGCGAGGGGGCTGTCGCAACGATGTTCTGGCTGAACCGCTGCAGTGACAACTCAGGCTGCGCATATTACACGAATCGCGCAGCTTTGTGTCAACTTTTATGCAAGATGCGCAAAAGCCTGCTGGCACCAGACCATGATCGGGTTCCAGGCCAGGCCCAGCGCCAGCAGCGCCAGCGCGTTCACGCCCAGCACCAGGCCCAGCACGCGATCGTTGCTGCGCGGAATGGCCTCGCCCACCGGCTCATCGAAGTACATGACCTTGATGACCCGCAGGTAGTAGAAGCAGCCGACCACTGCGCACAGCACGCCGAGGATCGCCAGCCACAGCAGGCCGCCGTTGACGGCCGCACCCAGCACCGCCAGCTTGGTCCAGAAGCCGAGGAACGGCGGAATGCCCGCCAGCGACGCCATGATGCACAGCACCAGGCCGGCCATCCACGGGTTGCGCGCGTTGAGGCCCTTGAAGTCCTCGATGTTCTCGGCCTCGAAGCCGGCACGCGACAGCGCGATGATCGCGCCGAAGGCAGCGGTGGACATGATGGCGTAGGCCAGCGCATAGAACAGCGCGGCGGCGTAGCCCTGCGAGCCACCACCGGCGATGCCCATCAGCAGGAAGCCGATGTGCGAGACGGTGGAGAACGCCAGCATGCGCTTGAGATTGCTCTGCGCGATCGCCATCAGGTTGCCGATCACCAGCGATACGGCGGCCAGGCCGGCGATCAGCAGTTGCAGCTCGGTCGACAGCGGACCCACGCCCATTTCCAGCAGGCGGTAGGCCATGCCGAACGCAGCCAGCTTCGGTGCCGAGCTGATGAACAGCGCGATCGGCGCCGGCGCACCCTGGTAGACGTCCGGCAGCCACATGTGGAACGGTGCCGCACCCAGCTTGAAGGCCACGCCCGCGATCATGAACACCGCGCCGGTGATCAGCAGCACGCGCTCTTCGGAATGCGGGATGGCATCGCGGATCACGTCCAGGTGCAGGCTGCCGGTGGCGCCGTAGATCAGCGACATGCCATACAGCAGCAGGCCGGAGGCAAGCGAACCGAGCACGATGTACTTCATCGCCGCTTCCGAGGCCAGGCCGCTGTCGCGGTTGCTGGCCACCAGCGCATACGAGCACAGCGCCAGCAGTTCCAGGCCCAGGTAGACCATCAGCAGGCTGCCGGCCGAGACCAGGATCATCATGCCGGCCGTGCCGAACAGGATCAGCACCGGGATCTCGCCCTGGAACAGGTTGCGGTCGCGCAGGTAGCGCCAGCCGTACACAAGGGTCAGGCCGCTGAGCAGCACGATCCCGGTCTTCATCACGTCCGCGGCGGTATCGCGCACGAACATGCCATGGAAGACCTCTCCCTGCCCGCCCACGCCGGTCGCCAGCATGAACAGCACGACGGCCAGTGCAGCAACCGAGAACAGGTGGGTGACGATCTTGTTCCGCTCGCTGACGAACAGGTCGAGGATCATCAGGGCGAAGGCGCTGCCGATCAGCACCAGCTCGGGGGCGAGCGGAGGCAGGTCAGCAGCGGTCAATGGCAGCAGCGGCGAGGTGGTCATCATCAAATCCTGGAATTACAGCAGCTTGCTGGATGCGATCTGCATCGCCAGCTTCGCGATCGAGGGCTCCATCAGGTCGGTCAGCGGCTTGGGGTAGATGCCCAGGGCAAGCACGCCGATGGCGAACACGCCCAGCACCAGCCATTCGCGGCCGTTGATGTCCTTCAGTTCGGCGACATGGCTGTTGGCCACTTCGCCGAAGAAGATGCGCTTGTACAGCCACAGGGTGTAGGCCGCACCGATGATCAGGGTGGTGGCCGCGCCCAGGGCGATCCACGGGTTACGCTGGAAGGCGGACAGGATGACCATGAACTCGCCGACGAAACCGCTGGTGCCCGGCAGGCCCGCATTGGCCATGAAGAACAGCATGGCGAAGGTGGCGAACCAGGGCATCACATTGACCACGCCGCCGTAATCGGCGATGCGGCGGCTGTGCATGCGGTCGTACAGCACGCCGACGCAGGAGAACATCGCACCCGACACGAAGCCGTGCGAGATCATCTGCACCATCGCGCCCTGCAGGCCCAGGCGGGCCGCATCGACGTTGCCGGCTTCACGCACCAGCCACAGGGCAATGAAGGTACCCAGGGTGACGAAACCCATGTGCGCGATCGACGAGTACGCGATCAGCTTCTTCATGTCGTCCTGGACCAGGGCGACCAGGCCGACGTAGATCACCGCGATCAGCGACAGCGCGATCACCAGCCAGGCCCACTCCAGCGAAGCATCCGGCACGATCGGCAGGTTGAAGCGCAGGAAGCCGTAACCACCGATCTTCAGCGCGATGGCGGCCAGGATCACCGAACCGGCGGTCGGCGCTTCCACGTGCGCATCCGGCAGCCAGGTGTGCACCGGGAACATCGGCACCTTGACCGCGAAGGCGATCAGGAAGGCGAAGAAGATCCAGGTCTGCTCCTTGGCCGTCAGCGGCAGCGCGTACAGATCGGCCAGCTGGAAGCTGCCGCCCTTCATGTACAGGTAGATCAGCGCCACCAGCATCAGCACGGAGCCGAGGAAGGTGTAGAGGAAGAACTTCAGTGCGGCGTAGATGCGACGCGGGCCACCCCAGACACCGATGATGAGGAACATCGGGATCAGCATCGCTTCGAAGAACACGTAGAACAGCATCGCGTCCGTCGCGGCGAAGATGCCGACGGTGACGCCTTCCAGGATCAGGAAGGCCGCCACGTACTGGTTGACGCGCTTGTCGATCGCGCTCCAGGCACCGATCAGGGCAAGCACGCTGACCAGGGTGGTCAGCAGGATCAGCGCCACGGCGATGCCGTCCACGCCCAGGTTGTAGCCGATCTTGTACGCCGGGATCCACGCATGGGTCTCGACGAACTGCAGGCCATCGATGCCCGGGTTGTAGCCGCCCAGCAGCGAGAGGCTCGCCACGAAGGTCAGCACCGCCACGCCCAGCGACGCCCAGCGGGCGGTCTGCGCATCACGGATCGCAAGGATCAGGGCACCACCGATGATCGGCAGCCAGATGAGGACACTGAGTAGAGGCCAGTTCGACACGTCTTCTTATTCCGTACAGGTCATCAACGCAGGTAATGCATCAGCACGCCCAGCAGGGCAATCAGGCCGATGATCATCGCGAAGGCGTAGTGATAGAGGAAACCGGATTGGGTACGACGCAGCACGCCGGCTGCGACGTCCACAACACGTGCCGAGAGATTGACCACGCCGTCGACGATGTTGCTGTCGATCCAGCGCGAGACCCTGCCGAGCTTGACGCTGCCACCGGCAAAGCCATCGATCCACAGCTTGTCGAAGCCGTACTTGTTTTCCAGCACCGACACCAGCGGGGCGAAGGCCTTGCGTGCCTTGCCCGACAGGTCCGGCTTCCACAGGTAGAACAACGCGGCCAGCAGGAAGCCCGCCAGGGTCAGCCAGAACGGCGGCAGCATCATGCCGTGCAGCGCGAACGCCACCGGGCCATGGAATTCCTCGCCGAGGAAGGCCACGGTGTTCTTGGCCGGATCGTAGAAATCAACGATGCCGGTGAAGAACGTGGTCGCCTGGCCCTTGATCGCCTCATGGGCGTGGTGGCCGGCCCAGTCGGTGCCGTGCAGCATCGGACCGATGCTGAAGAAGCCGATGGCGATCGACGGGATGGCCAGCAGGATCAGCGGCAGGGTCACCACCCACGGGGTCTCGTGCGGCTCGTGCGCGCCGTGGCCATGACCGTGGTCGTCATGGTGGGCGTCGGCATGATGCGCATCGGCGGCATGGTGATCGTCATGGCCGTGGCCATGATCGTCATGCGCGTCGCGGAAGCGCTCCTTGCCATGGAAGGTCATGAACAGCAGGCGGAAGCTGTAGAAGCTGGTCACCAGCACGCCGCCCAGCACCGCCCAGTAGCCATAGGTGGCCACCCAGCTGCCCTGGATATGGGCATGGATCTCGGCGGCCTCGATGATGGTGTCCTTCGAGTAGAAGCCGGAGAAGAACGGCGTACCGACCAGGGCCAGGGTGCCGATCCACATGGTGATGAAGGTGATCGGCATGTACCTGCGCAGGCCGCCCATCTTGCGCATGTCCTGCTCGTGGTGCATGGCGATGATGACCGAGCCGGCACCGAGGAACAGCAGCGCCTTGAAGAAGGCGTGGGTCATCAGGTGGAACACGGCGGCCGAGTAGGCCGAAACACCCAGTGCCACGGTCATGTAGCCCAGCTGCGACAGCGTCGAGTACGCGACCACGCGCTTGATGTCGTTCTGCACGATACCGATCAGGCCGGTGAAGAAGGCCGTGGTGGCACCGATGAACAGGATGAAGTCCAGCGCGGTCTGCGACAGCTCGAACAGCGGCGACATGCGGGTGACCATGAAGATACCGGCGGTCACCATGGTCGCGGCGTGGATCAGCGCCGAGATCGGCGTCGGGCCTTCCATCGAATCCGGCAGCCACACGTGCAGCGGGACCTGGGCCGACTTGCCCATGGCGCCGATGAACAGGCAGATGCAGATCAGCGTGGCGATCGACCAGATCACCGGCTCGTTCAGCAGCTGCATCCCGAACAGGGTGCCGTCCCAGATCTGCAGCTGGGCGCGCGGGTCGGCCAGCATGCTGGCCTGCGAGAACACCTCGGAGTAGTCCAGGGTGCCGAACACCCACAGCACGCCGGCGATACCCAGCAGGAAGCCGAAGTCACCGACGCGGTTGACCAGGAACGCCTTCATGTTGGCGAAGATCGCGGTCGGGCGCTTGAACCAGAAGCCGATCAGCAGGTACGACACCAGGCCCACCGCTTCCCAGCCGAAGAACAGCTGCAGGAAGTTGTTGCTCATCACCAGGGTGAGCATCGAGAAGGTGAACAGCGAGATGTAGCTGAAGAAGCGCTGGTAGCCCGGATCGTCCTGCATGTAGCCGATCGTGTAGATGTGGACCAGCAGCGACACGAAGGTCACCACCACCATCATCATCGCGGTCAGCTTGTCGACCATGAAACCGACGTGGGCCGAGTACTGGCCGACTTCAAAGAAGGTGTAGACGTTCTGGTTGAACGGCTGCGCCCCACCCCACAGCAGCTGGTAGAGCGTGTACATCGACAGGCCGCACGCAACCGCAACGCCGAGGATGGTGATGGTCTGCGCGCCGAAGCGCTTGACCTGGCGACCGAACAGGCCGGCGATGATGCTGCCGAACAGCGGTGCAAGCACCACTGCGATCAACAGACTCTTGGAGAGAGTGATTTCCATCTGTGGATCAGCCCTTCAGCGAATCGACTTCGCCGACATTGATCGTGCGGCGGGTACGGAACAGGGTCACCAGGATCGCCAGGCCGATGGCGGCCTCGGCAGCGGCGACGGTCAGGATGAAGAACACGAACAGCTGGCCGGATGGATCGCCCAGCTGGCGCGAGAATCCGACGAAGTTGATGTTCACCGACAGCAGCATCAACTCGATGGACATCAGCAGCACGATGATGTTCTTGCGGTTGAGGAAGATGCCGGCAAGGCTGATGCAGAACAGCACCGCGCCCAGCGCCAGGATATGGCCCAGAGTGATCATGCCTTGGTCTCCTCTTCGCCCGCCGCAGGCGTGCTGTTGCTGTGCACCACCGGCTGCTCGGCACTCATCTTGACCACGCGCAGGCGATCGTGCGCCTTGACCATGGTCTGCTGCGTCGGGTTCTGGGTCTTCAGGCCTTCGCGGCGACGCAGGGTCAGCATCACCGCGGCCACCACGGCCACGGTCAGGATGACGGCGGCAAACTCGAACGGCAGCAGGTACTCGGTGAACAGGCTGCGGGCCAGCCAGGTGACGTTGGACGTGTCAGCGGCCAGAGCGGCGGCATTGTCGGCCGGGAACGGGTTGACCGCCCTGCCCTTGACGCCGATCAGCATCAGCATCTGCACCAGCATCGCCACGGCCACGACCAGGCCGACCGGCAGGTAACGCACCCAGCCCTCACGCAGGTTCGACGGATCGATGTCGAGCATCATCACCACGAACAGGAACAGCACCATCACCGCGCCGACGTAGACCAGCACCAGCGCCACACCGAGGAACTCGGCGCCCACCAGCAGCCACACACAGGCAACGGAGAAGAAGGTCAGCACCAGGCACAGCACGGCGTGCACGGGGTTGCGCACGCTGATCACCGCCGCGGCGGAGATGCCGGCCACGATGGCGAAGACCCAGAAAGCGATATTTACCCAATCCATCTCTCGACCTCAGCGGTAAGCGGCATCGGCGGCGCGACGCTCGGCGATCTCGGACTCGAGACGGTCGCCCAGGGCCAGCAGCTGCGGCTTGGTAACGATGTTTTCGCCACGATTCTCGAAGTGGTACTCGAGGATGTGGGTTTCGACGATCGAGTCCACCGGGCAGCTTTCCTCACAGAAGCCGCAGAAGATGCACTTGAACAGGTCGATGTCGTAGCGGGTGGTACGGCGGGTGCCGTCCTCGCGCTTGGCCGAATCGATGGTGATGGCCAGTGCCGGGCAGACCGCCTCGCACAGCTTGCAGGCGATACAGCGCTCTTCACCGTTGGGATAGCGGCGCAGCGCATGCAGGCCACGGAAGCGCGGCGACTGCGGGAACTTCTCCATCGGGTACATCATCGTGTACTTCGGCCTGACGCTGTACTTCAGCGTCAGCCAAAGGCCGGCCAGCAGTTCGAGCAGCAGCAGGCTCTTGAAGTAATGGGTAATCCTGTTCATCACTTTAGACGCCCTTTTGAATCACGCCGAAGAACACCATGACGGCGGTGACCGCGATCCAGAAAATGGTCAGCGGAATGAAGACCTTCCAGCCCAGGCGCATGATCTGGTCGTAGCGGAAGCGCGGGAAGCTGGCACGGAACCAGATGTAGGCACTGGCGAAGAAGAACACCTTGACGAACAGCCATGGCGCGCCACCCTTCCAGATCCAGTCGACCAGCGGCGACACAGTGCCCGGATCGACCCAGCCCTGGATCGGGCTCAGCCAGCCACCGAGGAAGAAGATCGAGATCAGGAAGCTGATCAGGATCATGTTCGCGTACTCGGCCAGGAAGAACAGCGCGAACGCGCCGCCCGAGTACTCGACCATGTGGCCAGCGACGATTTCCGACTCGCCTTCCACCACGTCGAACGGCGCACGGTTGGTCTCGGCCACGCCGGACACCCAGTACACGACGAACAGCGGGAACAGCGGAAGCAGGAACCAGTCGAAGAAGCCGGAACTGCCGGCCTGGGCCATCACGATGTTGCTCAGGTTCAGGCTGCCCGAAGCGATCATGACGCCGACCAGGGCGAAGCCCATCGCGATTTCATAGCTGATCATCTGCGCCGAGGCACGCATCGCACCCAGGAACGCATACTTCGAGTTGGACGCCCAGCCGGCCAGGATGATGCCGTAGATGCCCAGCGAGGTCATCGCCAGCAGGTACAGCAGGCCGGCATTGGCGTTGGACAGCACGATCTGCGAATCGAACGGAATCACCGCCCAGGCCGCGAACGCCGGGGCCAGGGTGATCAGCGGTGCCAGCAGGTAGATCGCCTTGTTGGCGTTGCTCGGCTGGACCACTTCCTTGAACAGCAGCTTGAAGACGTCGGCGAAGGCCTGGAAGATGCCCATGCCCACGTACATCGGGCCATGGCGGACGTGCATCCAGCCGATCAGCTTGCGTTCCCAGACCACGTAGAAGGCCACCGAGACGATCACCGGTACGGTGATCACCAGGATCTTCAGGATGATCCAGAGCAGCGCGCCGATGTCACCGAGGCCGAGCAGCCACTGGTGCAGCGGATCGACCGCGTTCAACAGCAATTCGTTCATGCAGCCACCACCGTTACGCGAGCGGCACCCAGCGGCGCGGTCGCGCCGTGGCCCGATTCAATCCAGACCGAACCCGCAGCGACGCGGGCGTCGACCACCACCGGCAGGGTGGCGCGACCGGCATCGGTGCCGACCTTGGCCATCTGCCCTTCCTGCAGCTGCAGGCGTGCGGCATCTTCCGTGTTGAGGACGATGCGCGGGGCGTTGTTCAGCGGATGCGACTGCAGCGCCGGAGCGCGGCGGACCACGGCATCGGTGCGGTAGATCGCCGCCGTCGAGGCCACTTCCAGGCCTTCGCCTGCAACGGTCGGCTTGTCCGACGCAGCCACGGTGACCGATACCGGTGCCAGGCTGGCACGCAGGCCCGCCAGATCGATGAAGTCGAAACCGGCCACCGCCAGCTCACCGCCCAGCGCACGCAGGACGCGCCAGCCTTCACGGGCCTCGCCCGGCAGCTTGCCGCCGGCACGGGCCGACTGTTCGCGGCCATCGAGGTTGGTCAGGGTGGCGTCGATTTCCGGCAGCGCACCGATCGGCAGGATCACATCGGCGACGTCGCGGGTCGAGGCGCAGGCGAAGTGGCTGAACGCCACGACCTGGGCACCGGCCAGCGCCTTGCGCGCGGCAGGCGCATCGGCAAAGTCCAGGCCCGGCTCCAGGCCGTACACCACGTAGGCCTGGCGCGGCTGCGCCAGCATCGCGGCGACGTCCCTGCCGGCCGGCAGCACGCCCGCACGGGTCAGGCCGACGGCGTTGGCGCCCTGCGGAATGCGGCACAGGCGGGCACCGGTGGCGGTGGCGAAATCACGCGCGGCGGCGCGGATCGCGGCAGCCTGCGGGTGGTTCTCGGCGATGGCACCGACGATCAGCACGGTGTTGCTGCCACCCTGCACCGCCGAACGCAGCTCGGCGTTGGCCAGGGCATCGACGAACTGCGACGGTGCGACGATCTGCTTGCCGGCGATGCTGAAGGCGAAGTCGAAGTCGACCGGGTTGACGACGTGGATCTTCGCGCCGTTCTGGGTCTGCGCCTTGCGCAGGCGGGCATGCAGCAGCGGCAGTTCATGGCGGATGTTGCTGCCCAGAACCACGATGCGGTCAGCGCCTTCGATCTCCGCCAGCGGCAGGCCGAACACTTCGGCGGTGGCGGCGTCGGAGAAATCGCGGTTGTTGATGCGGTGATCGATGTTGCCCGAACCCAGGCCCTTGGCCAGGCGCGCCAGCAGAGCGCCTTCCTCGTTGGAGGTCGACGGGTGCACCAGCACACCCAGGGTGTCGCCCTGGTTCGCCTTGAGGATGTCGGCGGCAGCGGCCAGGCCTTCGGCCCAGCTCACTTCCTTCCACTCGCCGTTGACCTTGCGCAGCGGCTTGACCGCACGGTCTTCGCTGTACAGGCCCTGGTGCGAATAGCGGTCGCGGTCGGACAGCCAGCATTCGTTGACCGCTTCGTTGTCGCGCGGCACCGAACGCAGCACTTCACCGCGGCGCACATGCAGAAACAGGTTCGAACCCATCGCGTCGTGGTAACCCAGCGACTCGCGCGCGGTCAGCTCCCACGGACGGGCACGGAACTGGAACACCTTGTTGGTCAGCGCGCCGACCGGGCAGACGTCGACGACGTTGCCGGACAGCTCGGTCGTCAGCGGCTTGCCGTCGTAGGTACCGATCTGCAGGTTCTCGCCGCGGTACATGCCACCCAGTTCATAGGTGCCCGCCACTTCGGCGGTGAAACGGACGCAGCGGGTGCACTGGATGCAGCGGGTCATCTCGGTGGCGACCAGCGGACCCATGTCCTCGTCCGGGACCACGCGCTTGCGCTCGTTGAAGCGGCTGACCGAACGGCCATAGCCCAGCGACACGTCCTGCAGCTCGCATTCGCCGCCCTGATCGCAGATCGGGCAGTCCAGCGGGTGGTTGATGAGCAGGAACTCCATCACCGAGCGCTGGAACTTCAGCGCCTTCTCGCTGCGGGTGGCGACCTTCATGCCGTCCATCACCGGCGTGGCGCAGGCCGGCGCCGGCTTCGGCGACTTCTCCACGTCCACCAGGCACATGCGGCAGTTGGCGGCGATCGGCAGCTTCTCGTGGTAGCAGAAGCGCGGAATCGGAATGCCGGCCTTGTCGGCGGCCTGGATGATCATCGAACCCTTGGGCACGACCAGGGACTTGCCATCGATCTCGATGGTCACATGGTCCGGTGGCACGTTCGGGTTTACGGGTTGCGCGCTCATGCGGCGGCTGCCTCCACCTTCTTGCCGTCAACCATCGAATGACCGTTGACGATGTAGTACTCGAATTCGTCCCAGAACTGGCGCAGGAAACCCTGGATGGGCCATGCCGCCGCTTCGCCGAACGCACAGATGGTGTGGCCTTCGATCTGGCCGGCCACCGCCTTCAGCTGGTGCAGGTCTTCCATCGTGGCCTTGCCGGCGACGATGCGCTCGAGCACGCGGTGCATCCAGCCGGTGCCTTCACGGCACGGCGTGCACTGGCCGCAGGATTCCTTGTGGAAGAACTGGCTGATGCGGCAGGCGAACTTGACGCAGCACACGCTGTCATCCAGCACCACGACCGCCCCGGAACCCAGGCCGGAGCCCAGCGCCCGGATGGTGTCGTAGTCCATCGGCAGGCCCTTCAGCTCCGCCGCGGTGAGCACCGGCATGGAGACGCCGCCCGGAATCGCGCCCTTCAGGGTACGGCCCGGGCGCAGGCCACCGGCCATTTCCAGCAGCTCGTCGAAGGTGGTGCCGAGCGGCACTTCAAAGTTGCCGCCGTTCTGCACGCAGCCGGAGACCGAGAAGCACTTCGGGCCGCCATTGGCGGTCCGGCTCAGGCCCTTGAACCACTCCGGACCGTTGCGGATGATCGCCGGCACCGAGCCGTAGGTCTCGGTGTTGTTGATCGTCGACGGCTTGCCGTACAGGCCGAAGTTGGCCGGGAACGGCGGCTTGTAGCGCGGCTGTCCCTTCTTGCCTTCCAGCGATTCCATCAGCGCGGTTTCTTCGCCGCAGATGTAGGCACCGGCACCGAGAGCACCGTAGATGTCGATGTCCACGCCTGAGCCCAGCACGTTCTTGCCCAGCCAGCCGTTCGCGTAGGCGTCGGCCAGGGCCTGTTCGAAGTGCTCGAAGGGCTCGTGGTGGAACTCGCCGCGCAGGTAGTTGTAGCCCACGGTCGAACCGGTGGCGTAGCAGGCGATCGCCATGCCTTCCACCACCGAATGCGGGTTGTAACGCAGGATGTCGCGATCCTTGCAGGTGCCCGGCTCGGATTCATCCGAATTGCAGAGGATGTACTTCTGCATGTTGCCCTTGGGCATGAAGGACCACTTCAGGCCGGTCGGGAAGCCTGCGCCACCGCGGCCGCGCAGGCCGGAGGCCTTGACCATCTCGATGACCTGCTCCGGCGGGATCTTCTCTTCGAGGATCTTGCGCAGGGCAGCGTAGCCACCGGTCTTGAGGTAGCTTTCGTACGACCACGGAGTGTCGTAATGCAGGGTGGTGTAGACCACCTGGTGCGGCAGCGGAGCGGGACCAACCGGGCCCTTGGATTCGTGGTGATGTGCCATGCCCTTACTCCAGCCCGTCCAGCAGCTCGTCGACCTTTTCCAGGGTCAGACGCTCATGGTAGTGACCGTTGATGACCATCATCGGCGCACCGCCGCAGCCGGCCAGGCACTCTTCCTCGCGCTTGAGGTAGACGCGGCCGTCCGGGGTCGATTCGCCGTGCTTGATGCCCAGCTTCTTCTCGCAGTGGCGCACGATGTCCTCGGCGCCATTGAGCCAGCAGCTGATGTTGGTGCAGATGGCCACGTTGTTGCGGCCCACCTTCTCGGTCTCGAACATCGAGTAGAAGCTGGCGACCTCGTAGGCCCACACCGGCGGCAGGTCCAGGTACTTGGCCACGCCGGCGATCAGCTCGTCGGTCAGCCAGCCCTCATTCTGCTCCTGGGCCGCATGCAGGCCCTGCAGCACGGCAGAGCGCTTGCGGTCCGGCGGGAACTTGGACAGCCAGTGATCGATGTGAGCGCGGGTCTTGTCGCTCAGCACCACCATCGGGTCGACGTCGCGCGCCGCCTCGAAATTACCTGTCGCCTTCATCGGCCGACCTCAGCGAAATGCATAACGTGAAATTCCAGGAACTGCGGCGCCGGCTTGCGCCGGCTGCCTGCAGCAGGCGTTGGCGTGGCAGACGGCATTACCGGTCAACCTCGCCGAACACCAGATCGTAGGTACCGATCATCGCCACCACGTCGGCCAGCATGTGGCCGCGCACGACCGAGTCGATCGAGGACAGGTGGGCGAAGCCCGGCGCACGCAGGTGCACGCGGAAGGGCTTGTTGGCGCCGTCGGAAACCAGGTAGCAGCCGAACTCACCCTTCGGGGCCTCCACCGCCGAGTAGGTCTCGCCGGCCGGCACGCAGTAGCCTTCGCTGAACAGCTTGAAGTGGTGGATCAGCGCTTCCATGTCGTCCTTCATGTCCTCGCGGCTGGGCGGAGCGACCTTGAAGTTCTTGACCATGACCGGGCCGGGGTTGGCCTTCAGCCATGCCACGCACTGCTTGATGATGCGGTTGGACTCACGCATCTCGGCGACGCGGACCAGATAACGGTCGTAGCAGTCGCCTTCCTTGCCCAGCGGAATGTCGAAATCAACGGCATCGTACTTGGCATACGGACGCTTCTTGCGCAGATCCCAGGCGATGCCCGAGCCGCGCAGCATGACGCCGGTCATGCCCCACTGGTGCGCCAGTTCCGGGGTGACCACGCCGATGCCGACGGTGCGCTGCTTCCAGATGCGGTTGTCGGTCAGCAGGGTTTCGTACTCGTCGACGCGACCCGGGAACTCATTGGTGAAGTTCTCCAGGAAATCCAGCAGCGAGCCCTCGCGCGAAGCATTGAGCTGCTTCAGCGCCTTGCCCTTGTGCCAACGGGATTCCTTGTACTTCGGCATGTGGTCCGGCAGGTCGCGGTAGACACCGCCCGGACGGTAGTACGCCGCGTGCATGCGCGCGCCGGAAACCGCTTCGTAGCAGTCCATCAGCTCTTCGCGCTCGCGGAAGGCATACAGCATCACCGCCATCGCGCCCAGGTCGAGCGCGTTGGAACCCAGCCACATCAGGTGGTTGAGGATGCGGGTGATCTCGTCGTACATGGTACGGATGTACTGCGCACGCTCCGGCGCCTCGATCCCCATCAGGGTCTCGATCGCGCGCACGTAGGCGTGCTCGTTGCACATCATCGACACGTAATCCAGGCGATCCATGTAACCGATCGACTGGTTGAACGGCTTGGACTCGGCCAGCTTCTCGGTACCACGATGCAGCAGGCCGACGTGCGGGTCGGCGCGCATGATGGTCTCGCCGTCCATCTCCAGGATCAGGCGCAGCACGCCATGCGCGGCCGGATGCTGCGGGCCGAAGTTCATGGTGTAGTTGCGGATTTCCTGCCGGCTTTCGGCGGCATTGCTGGCGAACGCTTCGCCGGCCTGGTGTACGTGGCTCACTTCACTGCCTCCTGCGCGCGCTCGCCGGCTGCGGTCTGCAGACGGGCGTCGTCGCGGATCACGCGCGGCACGCCGACACGCGGCTCAACCGAGGTGACCGGTTCGTAGATCACGCGCTTCTTTTCTTCGTCGTAGCGCACTTCGACATTGCCGATCAGCGGGAAGTCCTTGCGGAACGGATGGCCGACGAAACCGTAGTCGGTCAGGATCCGGCGCAGGTCCGGGTGGCCTTCGAAGATCACGCCATACAGATCGAACGCTTCGCGCTCGAACCAGTTCAGGCCCGGCCAGATGCCGGTCAGCGAGGACACCACCGGCAGTGCTTCGTCAGGTGCGAAGCAGCGCAGGTGCATCATCAGGTTGTGCTGGTACGAGCGCAGCTGCGCCACCACGGCAAAGCGCTGGGTCGGCATGTGCTGCGGGCGAGCGCCTTCGGCACTCTCCTCGCTGGGGAACTCGCCCCACGCGAAGCGGCCCTGCGCCTTGCCCTCGACGCCGCGGCTGAAGCCGTGCGAGGACACGTCGGCGGTGTCCCATTCGTCGGAGCCATAGCCCAGGTAGTCCACGCCGCAGAGGTCCACGGCCTGCTCGAAACCAAACTCGTCACGCAGCGCCAGGGCGGTGGCGTGCCACTCGGCGGCAGGCACTTCCAGCGTCACTTCGCCGCGGGGTTCGACCACGATGACCTTCGCACCAGCGAAACGTGCGGAGAGTCGGTCGATGAAGGATGCTTGCTCTGCCATGGGGGCTTGGCGCGCTCTTGTCAGGTGAAGGGGTCAGCGGGCGATGGTCTGTGTACGCCAGATCTTCTTCTGCAGCTGCAGGATCCCGTACACCAGCGCCTCGGCGGTCGGCGGGCAGCCCGGGACGTAGACGTCCACCGGCACCACGCGATCACAGCCGCGCACGACAGAATAGGAATAGTGGTAATAACCACCGCCGTTGGCACAGCTGCCCATGGAGATCACCCACTTGGGGTCGGGCATCTGGTCGTAGACCTTGCGCAGTGCCGGGGCCATCTTGTTGACCAGCGTACCGGCGACGATCATCACGTCGGACTGGCGCGGCGACGGGCGGAACACCACGCCGTAACGGTCCAGGTCCAGGCGCGCGGCGCCGGCGTGCATCATCTCCACGGCACAGCAGGCCAGGCCGAAGGTCATCGGCCACATCGAGCCGGTACGCGCCCAGTTCAGCAGGGCGTCGACGCTGGTGGTGACGAAGCCTTTTTCCAGCAGGGGATTGTCGCCTTCCGGCCGCAGGATGTCATCAACCCGCCCTTCCGGGGTCGGATTGTTCATGAGGCCATCGAGCGTCTGAATCACTCCCATTCCAGCGCTCCCTTCTTCCAGACGTAAATGAAACCGAGGAACAGCATGCCGACGAACAGGCCCATGGTGACCAGCGAACGGGCACCCAGCTCCATGAAGACCTGGGTCCACGGCACGATGAAGATGATTTCCAGGTCGAAGACGATGAACTGGATCGCGATCAGGTAATAGCGCACATCGAACTTCATGCGCGCGTCTTCGAACGCCTCGAAGCCGCACTCGTACGGCGAGAGCTTTTCCAGATCAGGGCGGCGGGGACCGAGAAGTCGGCCGACCAGCATCAGCACGACGCCGATACCGGTGGCAACGATCAGAAACAGCAGAGACGGCAAATATTCGGCCAGCACAGCGATTCTCTCTTGCCTCTGCCGCTGCGCCTGCAGGCGCTTTGGCATGGGGGAGTGGACGGGAATCGCCCTGGCGCATTGCGCGCCAGGTGAACCCGCTTTACTTACAAATGGTGCCCAAGAGGGGACTCGAACCCCTACGACTTGCGTCGCTACCACCTCAAGGTAGTGCGTCTACCAATTCCGCCACCTGGGCAAACGATCACATCAGACTATCTTCCCGATGCGCCGCGTATTGTAACCGGCTTCAGTCTTTCTGGGAGCCTTCCGACGGCTTTTCTTCACCAGAAACCGAAGATTCCGCCTGAGCCGGCACAGTCGCCGCCGGAACCGGGGCTGCCGGGACCTCATCGGCCTTCGGAACGGCCGGCAGTTCGCCTGCAGGGGCGGCCGGAGCGCTGGCCGCCGGGGCGGACATCAGACCCAGGTCCTGCTCGGCGGCAGGACGGCTGCCGTGGCCGGCATACCAGGCCATGAAGAGACTGATGCCGAAGAACACCACGGCCAGCCACTTGGTCGACTTGGACAGGAAGTTCGAGGCGCCACGCGCACCGAACACCGTTCCCGAGGCACCGGCACCAAAGCCCGAACCAGCCGCTGCGCCCGAGCCACGCTGCATCAGGATCAGCGCGATCATGGCTACGGCAACCAGCACGTAGACGACATTGAGGATCAACATCAGCATTGGAAATCCGCCCTCGGACAATACTTCTAGGATTTAGTTCGCGGCCGCCGCCTTCGCGATGGCCAGGAAGTCCGCGGCCACCAGGGAGGCGCCACCGACCAGCCCACCATCGACATCCGGCTGCGCGAACAGTTCCCCGGCATTGTCGGGCTTCACGCTGCCGCCGTAAAGAATGGGCAGTGAATCAGCAATTCTAGCATCGATGCGCGCGACTTCGCCACGGATGAACGCGTGCACCTGCTGCGCCTGCTCCTTGCTCGCGGTGCGGCCGGTGCCGATCGCCCAGACCGGCTCGTAGGCGACCACGGCGCTGGCGAAGCCGTCGGCACCGACGAGTTCCAGCACCGGCGCCAGCTGGCTGGCGATGACCGCTTCGGTCTGTCCGGCCTCGCGCTGCTCCAGGGTCTCACCCACGCACAGTACCGGCACCAGGCCGGCATGCAGGGCAGCGGCGAACTTGCGGGCAACCAGTTCGCTGCTCTCGTGGTGGTACTGGCGACGCTCGGAATGTCCAACCAGGCCATAACGGGCACCGACCTCGTGCAGCATGGCCGCGCACACTTCGCCGGTGTAGGCCCCCTTCTCGTTGCTGCTCACGTCCTGGGCACCGAAGGTCATGCCTGTCGCGCCGAACTCCTCGACCAGCTCGCCCAGGTACGGCAGCGGCGGCAGGATGACGACATCGACCCCGTCCAGCGGCAGTCCCGCAGCCACCTGCCCCAGCAGTTCATTGGCGAATTGACGGCTGCCGTGCAGCTTCCAGTTTCCGGCGACGATCTTGCGGCGCATGAGCGGGTGGCTCCTGTGTGAAGTCAGCCGGTCATGATACCCGTTACGGCAAAAATCCGTTCCCGTGTAAGCGGTTACATGGATTTCCAGCCAACGGCGCGGCCCCTCGTGGCGGGGGTG
>NZ_JAODZG010000014.1:0-84371 GCF_029835135.1 Stenotrophomonas sp. GD04145
TACAGGATGCGGGTGCGCAACGTGCCCGGAATGGCCGCCAGTTCTTCGCGCACCGCGGCGGCCTGCTCCTCGCTGGCGGTGATGTCGATCACCACGTAACCCACCTTCGGGTCCGTGCGCAGGAACTGGCCGTCGATGTTGACGTTGTGGCGCGAGAAGATCTCGTTGACCTTGGACAGCACGCCCGGCACGTTCTGGTGGATGTGCAGCAGGCGCAGGCTGTCTTCGTGTTCGGGCAGGGTCACTTCCGGGAAGTTGACCGCCGACAGGGTGCTGCCGTTGTCGCTGTAGCGCACCAGCTTGGCGGCGACTTCCACGCCGATGTTGTCCTGCGCTTCCAGCGTGCTGCCGCCGACATGCGGGGTCAGGATCACGTTGTCGTGGCGGGTCAGCGGTGATTCGAAGATGTCGCCGTTGCCCTTCGGCTCCACCGGGAACACATCCAGTGCAGCCCCACCGACATGGCCGCTGGCCAGCGCTGCGTCCAGCGCATCGATGTCGACCACGGTGCCGCGCGCCGCGTTGATCAGGTGCGCGCCCTTGCGCATCTTCGCCAGCTCGGTGCTGCCGATCATCCACTGCGTGGCCGGGGTCTCCGGCACGTGCAGGGTAACGATGTCGGCACGTGCCAGCAGGTCGTCCAGGCTGGCCGCGGCACGCGCATTGCCCAGCGCCAGCTTGGTTTCTACGTCGTGGAAGATCACCTGCATGCCCAGCGATTCGGCCAGCACGCCGACCTGGGTGCCGATGTGGCCGTAGCCGATGATGCCCAGCGTCTTGCCCCGTACCTCATGGCTGCCGCTGGCGGACTTCGACCAGCCGCCGCGGTGGCATTCAGCGTTCTTCTGCGGGATGCCGCGGGTCAGCATGATCGCCTCGGCGATCACCAGTTCGGCCACGCTGCGGGTGTTGGAATAGGGCGCGTTGAACACCGGGATGCCGGCCAGCTCGGCCGCGTCCAGATCGACCTGGTTGGTGCCGATGCAGAAGCAGCCCACCGCGATCAGGCGCTTGGCCTCGGCCAGCACCTCGGCGCTGAGCTGGGTGCGCGAACGAATGCCGACGATATGCGCCTCGGCGATGCGCGCCTTCAGTTCGTCCTCGGGCAGCGCCTTGGTGTGCGCCTCGATCTGGCTGTAGCCGGCGGCGCTGAATATCTCCACGGCGGTCTGGCTGACCCCCTCCAGCAACAGCACGCGGATATCCTGCTTCGGGAACGAGGTCTTCTTCGGCGACATGGGGCAACACGGCCAGTGGGACAGGGGCTGACCACTATGCCAGATCGGACCGCCCATGGTGCAGTGCGCAATTGGTTGCATCCGTAGCTATCTGTGCGGCACTGCGGGGCTGGACGCTGGCGCGTGCCACTGGCACGCTTGCCCGTTCGTCACGCACCGCGCTGGACCGACATGACCGATTCCCGCATTGCCTCGCTGCTGCAGGCCTGTCCCGGCCTGAAGCTGAAGACCGACCCATCCGACCTGGAGCATTACGGTCGCGACTGGACCCGGCGCTGGACGCCGGCGCCGCTGGCGATCGCGCTGCCGGCCACGGTCGAGGAGGTGCAGGCGGTGATGCTCTGGAGCGCGGCCGAAGCGGTTGCGGTCGTGCCCTCCGGCGGCCGTACCGGGCTGTCCGGCGGCGCGGTAGCCGCCCACGGCGAACTGGTGCTGAGCCTGGAACGGATGAACAAGGCCCTGGCCTACGACGCGGTAGACCGGACCCTGGTGGTACAGGCCGGCATGCCGCTCGAAGCGCTGCACAACGCCGCGCTGGAGCATGGATTGATCTATCCGGTCGACTTCGCCGCGCGCGGATCGTGTTCGATCGGCGGCAACATCGCCACCAATGCCGGCGGCATCCGCGTGATCCGGTACGGCAACACCCGTGAATGGATCGCCGGATTGAAGGTGGTCACTGCCAGCGGCGAACTGCTGGAATTGAACAAGGGCCTGATCAAGAACTCCAGCGGCTACGACTTCCGCCAGCTGCTGATCGGTTCGGAAGGCACGCTGGGCGTGATTGTCGAGGCGACGGTGAAGCTGACCGATCCCCCGCCGGCCAGCAACGTGATGCTGCTGGCGTTGCCCAGCTTCGAGGTGCTGATGCAGGTATTCGCCGCCTTCCGTGCGCGCCTGCAGCTGCAGGCGTTCGAGTTCTTCACCGACCGGGCGCTGGAACACGTGCTGGCACATGGTGCGCAGGCGCCGTTCGACGAAATGCATCCGTACTATGTCGTGACCGAGTTCGCTGCCAATGACGAGGCACAGGAAGCCGCGGCCATGGCGGCCTTCGAGGACTGCATGGGCAACGGCTGGGTCAGCGACGGCGTGATCAGCGCCAGCGACGCACAGGCGGCCCAGCTGTGGCGCCTGCGGGAGGGCATCACCGAATCACTGGCGCGCTACAAGCCCTACAAGAATGACGTCTCGGTGCGTATCTCGGCGATGCCGGCATTCCTGGCCGAGACCCAGGCGCTGATCGGCCAGGCTTATCCACACTTCGATGTGGTCTGGTTCGGCCATATCGGCGACGGCAACCTGCACATCAACGTGCTGAAGCCGGACGACACCAGCGACGCCGAGTTCCTTGCCCAGTGCGAGCAGGTGACCAAGCTGCTGGCGCAGGTGCTGGCGCGTTTCGATGGCAGCATTTCGGCCGAACATGGGATCGGCCTGGTCAAGAAGGGTTACCTGGACAGCACGCGCGGACCGGCGGAAATCGCGTTGATGAAGGCGGTCAAGCGTGCGTTCGATCCCGAAGGGCGGCTGAACCCGGGCAAGCTGTTCGACGCCTGATCTGGGCAAACCCTTCACGCACCCGTTACGCTCCACCCATTCCTTCAACCGGCCTGCGACCGATGATCCGACCGTTCCTGCTGATTGCCCTGCTGTCCCTGCCGCTGGCCGGCTTCGCTTCCAGCTTCGCCGGCACCTCGGCCGGTTCGGCAACCGGTGCATCGTCCGGCTCGTCGGGCAGCAGCTCGGGTGACGACAAGGTCGTGCGCGCTGCGCGCGATGATGCCGCGGCCTTTGTCGCCAGCGACGGCCAGATCCGTGGCGCGCGCCTGCAGGCCGCGCTGGTCCATCTGCGCGAGCAGGACGCTGCCGCGCAGCAGCAGAGCGATCTGGAACTGGCGCGCGCCCTGCTGGCGCGTTGATCCGGGCCGCATGCCGCGCGCGGTTTCGCTTGCCGTGGCGCCGGCCGATGCACGGCTGAACGTCTTGCGTACGCGGGCAGCAGCAGATGCCGGGCGCGACCCGGCGCTGTCCAAGCGTGCCCTGCATGCAGGATGGGGTATCGCATTGGCGTGGCTGGCGATACCGGTGGCGCATGCGACCGACCGCCTGCAGCTGGACCCCGCAGGCCTGGACCCAACACAACAACGGCTGGCCCGGCAGACCCTGGCCGACGTGCAGTCGCTGCTGCCCGAGGGGCTGCTGCGCGCGTTGCCGCCGCAGGTGCAGGTGCGCTGGAGTGAGGCCCTGCCGGCCGATGTGCACGGTCGGGCCTTTGGCGGACGCGTGTCGCTGCGTCGCGACCTGCTGGATGAGGAGGTGCCCGGCGCCCGCCGCGCGCGACGCAGCGCGCTGGTGCACGAACTGGCCCACGTTGCCGACCGCAACGGTGCAGGCTGGTCGCGCAGCGCGCGCTGGCGCGATCTGTCCGGCTGGCAGCGCAGGCCGTGGCATCTGGGCCGCGGTGACAATGATTTCCGTGACCGCAGCCCGGATCCCTACGAGCTGACGGATGCGGCCGAGTACCTGGCAGTGAATGCTGAGCATTTCGTGCTCGATGGTGCGTTCGCCTGCCGCCGTCCAGCCCTGGCGCAGTGGTACCGGGCGCATTTCGGCACGCCGCCATCGCTGCCACGCCCGCACTGTGAGGCAACCCTCCCATTGCTGCAGGCCGAAGCGGAGGAGGGGGCAGCCTCGTTGCTGCAGCTGGATCCCGCGCGCGTCTATGCGGTGGACTACCTGTTCGCTGAAGGCAGCCGGCAGCCGATGAGCCGCTGGGGCCACAGCATGCTGCGGCTGGTCATCTGCCGGCCGGGCCGGACGCCGGGACCGGCGTGCCGACTGGATCTCGAACATCACCGCGTACTGTCCTTCCGCGCGTTCGTGGGTGATGTGCAGATTTCCAACTGGCGTGGCCTGACCGGCGACTATCCGTCGCGCCTGTTCGTGCTGCCGCTGCAGCAGGTGGTGGATGAATACACCAAGGTCGAGCTGCGTGGCCTGCAGTCGCTGCCCCTGCGCCTGCAGCGCGAAGAAATCGCCAGCCTGCTGGAACGCACCGCGCAGGTGCATTGGACCTATGACGGACGCTACTACTTCGTCAGCAACAACTGCGCGGTGGAGACTGCGAAACTGCTGCAGGCCGGCGTGCCCCGGCTCGGCCAGGCCGGGCTCGCCCAGCTCACCCCGCGGGGACTGCGGCGTCGGCTGGCACGGCTGCATGTTCTGGACGACCAGGTGCTGGCGGATCGGGCGGGTGCGCAGGCCCAGGGGTATTACTTCGCCTCCGCGCGTGATCATTACCAGCAGCTTTTTTCCGTGGCTACCACCCAGCTCGCCTTGCCGGCGCGCGACGTGCGCGCATGGCTGAATCTGCCCGCGCGCGAGCGCGGCCCCTGGCTGCTGCAGGGTGATCTGCGCGCAAGTGCTGGCCTGCTGCTGCTGGAACAGGCCGCGCAGCGACGCGCGGAGCTGCGCGCGCGTGATGTGCTGAAGCGCCGTCTGCTGGCGGCGCCGGAGAGCGCTGAGGCACGCAGTCTGCGTGAACTGCTGGACCTGAGCGGGCAGTGGCTGCGTCCCGGGGAGCTGCTGGCGGACGGCGGCTATGGCTTGCCGCTGCCTGAGGAGCAGGTACTGCTGGCCGACCGCGTTGCGCTGGCCAGCGCCCAGGCGGTGCCGGCATGGCGGACCCTGCGCATGCAGCTGCGGCAGCAGCTGCCGGCGTCGCAGCGGGGGGAACTCGATGACATCGACGCGAACCTGGCGGTGCTGGGTGAGCGTCTGCGACGGCAGGCGACGCCTACTGACGCGGCAGTTCGATGACGAAGCGGCTGCCGCCGCTGCCACCGGGCGCGCAGTAGACCTTTCCGCCATGTGCATCGGCGATGGCCTTGACCACGGCCAGGCCCAGGCCGCTGCCACCACCCTGGCGCGAACGTGAACCGTCGGCGCGCATGAAGGGGCTGAAGATGTCCGCGTGCAGTGCCGGATCGATGCCGGGGCCCTCATCCTCGATGGCAACCTGCACGTGTCCCGGGGTGTCATGCACGGCAATCCGCACCCGTCCCGGGCTGGCGTAGCGCCGTGCGTTCTCCAGCAACGCAAGAAGCGCCTGCCGCAGGCGGGTCGGATCGCAGTGGGCGTTGTGCTCCTCGCGGCTGGTCTCCAGTTCCAGCACGAAGCCGGCCGCGCGGAACTGGGGATCGACCAGGGTCATCACCGAGTGCACCTCGGCCACCACATCGGTGCGGGCGCGGCGCACGTCCAGCCGGGCGTTGTCCGCCAGGCTCAGCACGCGCAGATCCTCGATCAGCCGCGACAGCCCTTCCACCTGCGCCAGCAGGCTGCGGAACTGCGATTCGTCGGGGTGGAACACGCCTTCGGCCAGGCCCTGCAGGCGACCACGCAGGATGGTGACCGGCGTGCGCAGTTCGTGGGCGATGGCGGCGTGCCACATCATCCGTTCGCTTTCCATGTGCTGCAGGCGGCGCGCCATCGCGTTGAAGTCGTCGACCAGCGCGGCGACCTCGCCGGGAGAGTTGCCGTCGGCGCTGGCGCGTGCGCCCAGGTCGCCGCTGGCCAGCGCGCGCACGCTGTCGACCAGCGAATTCAACGGGGACAGGATACGGTGGGCGAGGCGGAACGATGCGGCGATCGCAAGGGCCAGCCCGGTCAGGATGACACCGACCATCCAGGCCAGTTCGGGTCCGGTGGGCAGCCAGCTTTCCGGCTCGACCGTACTGGCCGGCGAAAACTCGACCAGCACCGCATACAGCAGCCAGGACGAGAGGATCATCATCACGATGACGCCGATCACCATCAGCGACATCGAGACGACGATGTGCCGGCTGAGCCCGGACCGGCGCATCAGCGGTCGGCCATCAGGCGGTAACCGACGCCGCGCACGCTGGCCGGGATGTTGACCATGCCCACGTCGTCCAGCTTGCGGCGCAGCTTGCTGACATGGCTGTCGACCGTGCGCTCCAGCGCTTCACTCTCAGGCAGGCATTCATGCATCAGTTCGCTGCGGCTGAAGATGCGGGTCGGTGCCAGGGCCATGCAGTGCAGCAGCTTGAACTCGGTCAGCGTCAGCAGGACTTCATGGCTGTAGCCATCGCCTTCCACATGCACGGCATGGGTTGCCGGATCGATCAGCAGCTGCCCGATGCGCAGTGCCGCCGGTGCATCCACGCGTGAGGATCTGAGCGTCCGCCGCAGCACCGCGCGCACGCGCGCAGCCACCTCGGCCGGGTTGAACGGCTTGACCACGTAGTCGTCGGCACCCATGCGCAGCGCGGTCAGCTTGTCCAGGTCCTGGTCGAGCGCGGTCAGCATGATCACCGGCGTTTCCCCGCGCTGGCGCAGCTGGCTCAGCACGCTCCATCCGTCCAGCCGCGGCAGTTGTACATCCAGCAGGACCAGGTCCGGACGCATGTTGCGGTGCAGGTCCAGTGCACTGTGGCCGTCGCCGGCGCGCAGGGTGCGCAGGCCCTCACGTTCAAGATAGGCAGTGAGGATGTCGGCGATCTCGGCCTCGTCCTCCACGATCAGGACCAGGGCGGCGAGGGCGGTGGAGGCGTGCATGCGTGGATCAGGCCATAAGGTGCTTGCCTCCATCGTATCTCCACACTTCCTCCATCGAAACCCCATCATCGCCGCGCAGACTGCGCGCTTCATGACCTATCCGCCGCGCCCGCGGCATTGTGCACAGCAATGAGAACCTTCAGGACCCCGGCCGCGTTGATCGCGGTCCTCGCCTTGGCCATGACGGCCTGTTCCTCGCCCGAAGCCAGCCCCGAACCCGCACCGCGCGTGAGTGTGGTCACCGTCGGCCCACAGGTCGTGCAGCGCGACGATGAGCTGCCGGGCCGCGTGACGGCCGTGCGTACCGCACAGATCCGTGCGCAGGTCGGCGGCATCGTGCAGCGTCGCCTGTTCGAGCAGGGGGCCGAAGTCACCGCCGGGCAGGCGTTGTTCCAGATCGATCCGGCGGCCTTCCGTGCGGACGTCGATTCGGCGCTGGCGGCCCTGCAGCGCAGCGAGGCGGCGCTTGCCCGCAGCCGTGTGCAGTCGCAGCGGCTGCACGCCCTGGCGGCGGCGCAGGCCGTCAGCCAGCAGCATCGCGACGACGCCAGCGCCGAGTACGAGCAGGCGCGCGCCGCGGTGAATGAAGCCCGGGCGATTCTTGCCCGCCGCCAGCTGGACCTGCGCTATGCGACGGTCAGCGCGCCGATCAGCGGACGCATCGATCAGGCATGGGTGACCGAGGGAGCGCTGGTCGGCGTGGCCGATGCCGAGCCGATGGCGGTGGTGCAGCAGATCGACCAGGTCTACGTGGATGTTCGCCAGCCTGCGTCCCAGCTGGAGTCGCTGCAGCGCAGCGCCGCGAGCGGTGGACAGTCGTCGGTGGCGATCATCGGCCCGGCGGGCCGGCCTTTGTCGGAACGTGGCGAGCTGCTGTTCTCCGGCATCAGCGTCGATGCGCGTACGGGCGACGTGATGCTGCGCATCCTGGTGAACAACCCGCAGCGCCAGCTGCTGCCCGGAATGTACGTACGGGCAAGAGTGCCGCGCGGTGCTCCGTCCAGTGCGCTGGTTCTGCCGCAGCAGGCCGTACTGCGCAGTGCCGGTGGTCAGGCCTACGCCTGGGTGGTCGGCAGTGACGGCAAGGCGGTGATCCGCACGCTGGAGATCGATGGCAGCGTGGATCGGCAGTGGCTGGTCCGGAATGGCCTGAAGGCGGGCGAGAAGGTGGTCGTCGAAGGCCAGGAGCGCCTGCAGGAGGGCGTGGTGGTCCAGATGCACGACTGGTCACGGCCCGTCGCCATTGCCGGGGCTGCACCGTCAGGTCGTCAGGGCTGAGTCCGCCAGGACCCGGCCGATCCAGGAAAATCCAACATGGCACGTTTCTTCATCGATCGCCCGGTGTTCGCCTGGGTGCTGGCGATCTTCATCATCCTTGCCGGTGTCCTGGCGATTCCGCGCTTGGCCGTGGAGCGCTACCCGGCAGTCGCTCCGCCCAGTGTCAGCATCTATGCGAGCTATCCAGGCGCAAGCCCGCAGACATTGAACGATGCGGTGGTCGCGCTGATCGAGCGCGAACTGTCCAGCGTCAAGCACCTGCTGTACTTCGAGTCGTCGGTGGATACCTCCGGGGAGGCGTCGATCACGGCGACCTTCCAGCCGGGAACCAACCCCGAACTGGCCCAGGTCGATGTGCAGAACCGGATCAAGGCGATCGAGCCGCGGTTGCCGCACAGCGTGCGCCAGAACGGGCTGTACGTGGAGGCGGCCGATTCCGGTTTCCTGATGCTGGTCGGCCTGCGTTCGCCGGATGCCAGCGTCAGCGAGGCCGCGCTGGGTGACTTCATGGCGCGCAACATCATCGAGGAACTGCGCCGCATCGACGGTGTCGGTCGCGTGCAGCTGTTCGGCGCGGAGCAGGCGATGCGCGTCTGGCTCGATCCCACGCGGCTGACCGGGTACGGCCTGACCATCGGTGACGTTGCCAGCGCCATCGAGCAGCAGAACCTGGAGATCGCACCGGGTCGCATCGGCGACTCCCCCGGTCTGCCCGGCCAGCGCCTGACCGTGCCGCTGACCGCCGATGGCCAGCTGTCCACGCCCGCGCAGTTCGCTTCGATCGTGCTGCGTGCGCGGGCGGATGGCTCGCGGGTACTGCTGGGTGACGTCGCCCGGGTCGAACTGGGGGCGCAGAGCTACGCCTGGGGTACCCGAGAGGATGGTCAGCCTGCGACGGCGGCGGGCGTCCAGCTGCGGCCCGGAGCGAACGCCGTACGCACTGCGGCAGCGGTGCGCGAAAGGATGGCCGAGCTGGCGCCGCTGCTGCCGCGTGGTGTCGAGGCGAGCATTCCGTTTGATACCGCACCCTTCGTCAGCATCTCGATCCGCAAAGTAGTGCAGACACTGCTGGAGGCCATGCTGCTGGTGTTCGCGGTGATGTACCTGTTCCTGCAGAACTGGCGCTATACGCTGATACCTGCCATGGTCGCGCCGATTGCGCTGCTGGGTACGTTCGCGGCGATGCTGGCGCTGGGGTTCTCGATCAACGTCCTCACCATGTTCGGCATGGTGCTGGCGATCGGCATCATCGTCGATGATGCGATCGTGGTGGTCGAAGGCGTGGAACGGATCATGGCCGAGGAGGGGTTGCCACCCCGCGAGGCGACGATCAAGGCAATGCGCGAACTGACCGGCGCGGTGATCGGCATCACCCTGGTACTGACCGCGGTGTTCATTCCGATGGCGTTCGCCAGTGGTTCGGTAGGCGCGATCTACCGTCAGTTCACCGTCGCGATGTCGGTATCGATCCTGTTCTCCGCACTGCTGGCGCTCAGCCTCACGCCTGCACTGTGCGCCACGCTGCTGCGCGGAAGTACACGCGGGCATCATGGCCGCAGTGGCCTGTTCGGCGCCTTCAACCGCGGCTTCGAGCGGATGACCGGCCGCTACCAGCGTGGCGTGGCCGCTGTGCTGCAGCGAAGCGGGCGCATGATGGGGGTGTTCGTCGCACTGGTGGCAGCGCTTCTGCTGGGCCTGAACGGGTTGCCCGGGGCATTCCTGCCGGAGGAGGACCAGGGGTACTTCATGACCTCGATCCAGCTGCCGGCCGAGGCGACCACCGAGCGCACGCTTGCCGTCGTTGAAGCGTACGAACATCACGTGGCCTCGCGCCCCGGCGTTGCATCCAACCAGTCGATCCTCGGGTACAGCTTCTCCGGCTCGGGGCCGAGTGCTGCACTGGCCTACACGATGCTGAAGGATTGGGGGGAGCGTGCCGGTGCGACGGCTGCCGGCGAGGTGGAGGCGGTACGGAAGGCGATGTCGACGCTGGTCGAGGGCGAAGTCATGAGCGTGATGCCGCCGGCCATCGACAGCCTCGGCCGCTCGTCAGGCTTCTCGCTGGCGCTGCAGGCGCGGACCGGGCAGACCCAGGCCGAGCTGCGCGCTGCCCTCCAGCAGCTGCTGCAGCTGGCCCAGGCCAGCACACTGCTGTCCGATGTGCATGCCGATGGAATGCCCGCAGGTACCAGCGTCCGGCTTGACATCGATCGCGCCAAGGCCGAGGCGATGGGCGTGGCGTTCAGCGAGATCAGCGGAACGCTGTCGGCGGCAATGGGCTCGCAATACGTCAACGACTTTCCGAACAAGGGACGGCTGCAGCAGGTCATCGTCCAGGCGGATGCGCCGTACCGGATGGAGCTGGGCGACGTGCTCAAGCTGTATGTCCGCAACAGCGAAGGGGGCATGGTGGCGCTGTCGGAGCTGGTCGATCCGCAGTGGACGGAAGCGCCCCTGCAGCTGCAGCGCTATCTCGGCTTCCCGGCATTGAATCTGTCCGGCGCGCCCGCGTCGGGCGTTTCCACCGGGCAGGCGATGGACGAGATGGAGCGCCTGGCCCGGCAGCTGCCGGCGGGCTTCGCACTGCAGTGGACCAGTCAGTCGCTGCAGGAGCGCGAGTCCGGCGCGCAGGCCCCGTGGTTGCTGCTGCTGTCGATGCTGGTGGTGTTCCTGGTCCTGGCGGCGCTGTACGAGAGCTGGTCCATACCAATGGCGGTGATGCTGGTGGTGCCGCTGGGCCTGCTGGGAGCCGTAGCGGCGGCGCTGCTGCGGGGCATGCCCAACGACGTGTTCTTCAAGGTCGGCATGATCACGGTGATCGGCCTGTCGGCGAAGAACGCGATCCTGATCGTCGAGTTCGCGCGACAGCTGCAGCAGCAGGGACGCGGGCTGGTGGAAGCGGCCGTGGAGGCAGCGCGCCTGCGCCTGCGGCCCATCGTGATGACGTCGCTGGCGTTCGCGCTCGGCGTGGTGCCCCTGATGGTGGCGCAGGGTGCCTCGAAGGAAACACAGCAGGCAATCGGTACTGGTGTGTTCGGTGGCATGGTCAGCGCGACCGTGCTCGCGGTGTTCTTCGTGCCGGTGTTCTATGTGGTGGTGCAGGGGGTGCGGCAACGGATCGCGCGGCGCCTGCGCAGGCGCCGGCCACTGCCGGAAGGATCTGTGGATGGGAACGGATAACGGTCAAACGCTGCACGACGTACAGCTGAAGGCGCTGGAACGGCGCCTGTGCCAGGCCCTGATCGATGGTGATCGGCAGGCACTGTCGCTGCTGTTGTCGCCGGCGATGTTCATGATGGATGGCGATGGTGGGCGTCTGTTTGATCTGCCCTGGCTGGATGACTGGTTGGGCGGGCACCTGCAGGTGCGGGCGCTGCATCTGCAGGCGGTGGACACCTTGCTGTGCGGTCGGCTGGCGCTGCTGTCCAGCCCGGTGCAGATGGTGGTCGTCCGGCACGGGCAGGAGCAGGCATTGCGGGTGCGTCTGTTGCGGGTCTGGGCCTGTAGTTCCGGCGGGGAGGGCGCGCAGCTGCTGTCGATGACGGTGCTCGCGGCGTGAACGCGATCACATCGGTTTCAGCGCCGGCTCATCGCCGGATGATAGGGTGGTTATCTTCAGTACGGTCGACAAGGAGTCGAGTCATGCGTGTAGTTTCCAGTCTGTCGACGGCTTCGCTGGCCCTGGTGCTGGCGGCCTGCCAGCCATCGACGCCGCCGGCCGCAGCAGGTGGCACGGCTGACCCTGCGCCGCCGGAGCCGCAGCCGCTGTCCACGAACTCGACCGCCAGCCAGACGGCCTATCAGTGTGGCGATCTGGCCGTGCGTGCGACGTTCAACGGCGAGGACGCAGCCACCGTGGTGATCGGGGATCGCACGTTCGCCATGACCTCCGAGCGTGCAGCTTCGGGGGCGAAGTACGGCGACGGGCAGGGCAACAGTTTCTGGACGAAGGGCCACGACGACGGGCTGCTCAGCCTGAAGGGCGAAGTGGACCGCGAGTGCCGCGCGGTGGAGACCACGGAAGGCGACGGCCGTGCCGGTGCTGCCGCGTTCAGGGCGACCGGCAACGAACCGGGCTGGCTCGCGGTGGTCGACGGTGACACGCCCGGCCTGCAGGTGCAGGTCGATTATGGCCAGCGGCACTTCGACGTGGGCGCGCCCAACCAGGGGGCGGACGGGTGGAGTGGCAAGGCTGCGGACGGTACCGACATCAAGCTCACCTTCCAGCGCACGACGTGCACGGACGACATGAGCGGCGAGCCATTCGAGGCGAAGGCGATGCTGACCGTCGGCACGCGCCAGTACCATGGGTGTGGCAATTTCGGCGCCAGGCAGCCGTAAGCGCGTCGGCAGAGCCGAGCGGGGCTCGGCTCTGCCAGGCGCGTGCGGTCAGTTCAGTCCGCGCGGCCTGCGAACTCGCCGGTGGCGGTGTTCACCAGCACGCGTTCGCCATTGACGATGTACTCCGGCACCATGATCTCGATACCGGTATTGAGCTTGGCCGGCTTGGGACGCTTGGTGGCGGTGCCGCCCTTCAGTTCCGGCGGGGTCTCGATCACTTCCAGCACCACCGAGGCCGGCAACTGGATGGCCACCGGCTGCTCGTCGATCACCTGCACGTAGATGCCGGTCAGGCCATCGGTGATGTAGCCGGCGTCGTCGCCGATGACGTCCGCATCCAGGGTGTAGGGGGTGTAGTCCTCGTCATCGAGGAAGACGAACGCATCGCCATCCTTGTACGAATAGGTGGACTGGCGGCGCAGCAGTTCGACCTCGACCAGATTGTCGTCGGCATCGAAGCTGGCATCGAGCTTGTTGCCGCCCGGCACGCTGTACATGATGAAGCGGAAGCGGACGTTGCCACCCCGGCCCTGCGGGGAGCTGCGCTCGATGTCGCGGATCTGGTAGACGCCGTTGTTGTACTCGACGACGTTGCCCTTCTTGATGTCGTTGGCTTTCATGGTGATCTGGGTCGTTGGGGGTGGACGCCGTCCCGGCGCCCGGGGGAATCACTTCGGAGCGAGGCGGGTAGCGCCGTCCAGGCGGATGGTCTCGCCATTGAGGTAGGTGTTGCCGAGGATGAAGCCGACCAGGCTGGCGAAATCCTCCGGCTTGCCCAGCCGCGACGGGAACGGGATCGAGGCGGCAAGCGACTGCTGTACGGCTTCGGGCATGCCATCGACCATCGGTGTCCAGAACACGCCCGGGGCGATGGTGTTGACGCGGATGCCGAAGCGCGAGAGCTCGCGGGCCATCGGCAGCGTCATCGACACCACACCGCCCTTGCTGGCGGCGTACGCGGCCTGGCCGATCTGGCCCTCATAGGCGGCGATGCTGGCGGTGTTGATGATGACACCGCGTTCGCCATCGGCGCCGGCCTCGTTGTGCTGCATGCGGTTGGCGGCGGCCTTGGCCACGTTGAAGCTGCCGATCAGGTTGACCATCACCGTGCCCTGGAAGCCGGCCAGCGGCATCGGGCCTTCCTTGCCGAGCACACGGCCCGCGCCGAGGATGCCGGCGCAGTTCATCGCCACGTTGAGCCCGCCGAGGAAATCGTGGGCCTGGTCGATGGCCGCCGCCACGGCAGCTTCATCACTGACGTTGACGTTGAAATAGCGGGCGTTGTTGGCACCCAGCGCGGCGACGGCGGTGCTGCCCTTGTCGTCGTTGAGGTCGAACAGGGCTACCTTGCCGCCTTGGGCGACGAGGTGCTCGGCCACGGCCAGGCCAAGGCCGGAAACGCCGCCGGTGATCACGGCACGTACGGAAGACAGCTGCATTGCACGGTCCTGCAGGTTCGAGAACCGCCGATTCTAACGGAAGCCACGACCGCTGCCGTTGTGCACCGCGCCGCCCGGCGCCCGGGCGACGCGCTCTGATGGATCAGACGGCCGCGAGCGCCTGGCCGGTGCGGCTGGCGGTCGCACGCCCGAGCAGGCCGGCCAGCCAACGACCGGTTTCCGCCAGCGCCGGCAGGTCCACACCGCTGTCCAGGCCAAGGCCCTGCAGCAGATAGACCACGTCCTCGCTGGCGACGTTGCCGCTGGCGCCCTTCGCGTAAGGGCAGCCGCCCGCGCCGGAGACGGCGCTGTCGACCACGCGCACGCCTTCTTCCAGGCAGGTGGCGATGTTGGCAATGGCCTGCCCGTAGGTGTCATGGAAGTGCACGGCCAGCGCGCTCATCGGGATCTCCGCGGCGACTGCCTGCAGCATCGCCCGCGCCTTGCGCGGCGTGCCGACGCCGATCGTGTCGCCCAGCGAGATCTCATAGCAGCCCATCTGGCGCAGGGCGCGCACCACCCGCACCACATCGGCCAGGGGGACCTCGCCCTGGTAGGGACACCCCAGCACGGTGGAGACATAGCCGCGCACCCGTACGCCATCGGCGGCGGCGCGGCGCAGGATCGGCTCGAAGCGTGCCAGCGACTCGTCGATGCCGGCGTTGGTGTTGGTGCGGTTGAACGCCTCGGAGGCGGCCGTGAACACCGCCACTTCCTCCACGCCGACCGCGAGCGCCCGCTCGTAGCCCTGTTCATTCGGTACCAGCACTGGATAGTGGATGCCGGGCCGGCGCTGGATGCCGGCATAGACCTCAGCGGCATCCGCCAGCTGCGGCACCCACTTCGGGCTGACGAAACTGGTCGCTTCGATGCTGCGCAGGCCGGTGGCCGACAGGCGGTTGATCAGCTCGATCTTGTCGGCCGTAGAGACCGGTTGCTTTTCGTTCTGCAGGCCGTCCCGCGGGCCGACCTCGACGATGCGGACGTAGTCGCTCATGCCTCCGTCTCCGCAGCGGGGCGCTGGCAGACCGCCTCGATGTTGTTGCCGTCCGGGTCGAGCACGAAGGCGGCGTAGTAGTTCGGGTGATACCAGGGACGCACGCCGGGAGCGCCATTGTCGCGTCCTCCGGCGGCCAGGGCGGCGGCATGGAACGCGTCCACCTGCGCGCGGTCGGTACAGGCGAAGGCGACGTGCACGCCATGGCTGACGCTGCCGCCATTGCCGATCCAGAAGAACGGCTTGCCATCGCGGCCGAAGCCGACCTGGTCATGGGTGCCGGTCTGCTCCGCGGTGACTTCCATCACCACGCCGATATGCAGTGGGGCCAGTGCCTGGCTGAAGAACGCCCTGCTGCGCGCCAGGTCGGCGCTGGTCAAACCAAGATGATCGAGCATGTTCAGGCCTCCGTGACCCAATGGGGGGCGCGCTTGTCGAGGAAGGCGCCCAGGCCTTCCTGACCCTCGGCCGAGACCCGCAGGCGCGCGATCAGGGCGGCATTGTCGCGGTCGAGCGCATCGCGGTCATGGCTGTCACGGACCTGCCGGACCAGGCGCTTGGCCGACGCTGAGGCGATCGGGCCGGCCTTGTCGAGCAGGGCCAGCTGGCGCTGCACCGCCTCGTCCAGCCGCTCCGGTTCCACCAGCTGGTGCACCAGGCCGATGCGCAGCGCGGTGTCGGCGTCGAAGTGCTCGCCGGTCGCGAACCAGCGGCGGGCCTGACGCGGCCCGATCGCCTCGATCACGTACGGTGAGATCACGGCCGGCAGCAGGCCAAGGCGGCTTTCGGTCAGGCCGAACCGGGCGCTGGTGCTGGCGATGGCGATGTCGCAGCAGGCGACCAGGCCGACACCCCCGCCGAAGGCGGCACCGTGGACCCGGGCCAGGGTCGGCTTGGGCAGTTCGTCCAGGGTGCGCATCAGGCGCGCCAGGGCCAGCGAATCCTCGCGGTTGTCAGCCTCGCTGGCAGCGGCCATGCCCCGCATCCACTGCAGGTCGGCACCGGCCGAGAAGGATGCGCCGTGGCCGGCCACCACCACCGCGCGCACCGCGTCTTCCCGCCCGGCCGCCTCCAGCGCGGCGGTCAGCCGGGCGATCAGGCCGGCATCGAAGGCGTTGTGCAGCTCCGGCCGGTTCAGCCAGAGGGTGAGGACGGCGCCACTGCGCTCGATCTGCAAAGCATCGTTCATGGGATTCCAGGGTCACTCCATACCTGTATGGATCATAGCGGGCCATTGGTCATGGGCCATGACGCGACGCGGGAATGTTAGAATCGAGAACCATTTACATCCAGCAGAGAACAGGCTAGATGACGCTGTCCGAACTGCCCCTGCATACCTCGGCCGTGGTCGACTCCGTGCAGGACCTGCATGCCAACGATGCCATTGCCCGCCGCCTGCGCGAGCTGGGCTTCGTCAAGGGCGAGGAGGTCCGCCTGGTGGCCAAGGGCCCACTGGGGGGAGAGCCGTTGCTGGTGCAGGTCGGGTTCACCCGTTTCGCACTGCGTATCAGTGAAGCCAAGCGCGTCGTGATCGACGCTGCCAGCCAGGAAAGACGTGCATGACCGCATCCGCCACTGCCGCCCCCCTGCGCATCGCGCTGGTCGGTAACCCGAACAGCGGCAAGACCGCCCTGTTCAACCAGCTGACCGGCAGCCGGCAGAAGGTCGCCAATTACACCGGCGTGACCGTCGAGCGCAAGGAAGGACGCCTGCGCGCACCCTCCGGCCGCGAGTTCGCCGTGCTTGACCTGCCGGGTGCGTACAGCCTGCACCCGGCGAGCCTGGACGAGGCGATCACCCGCGACCTGTGCCGCGGCTTCTATCCGGGCGAGGCCGCGCCGGACGTACTGTTGTGCGTGATCGATGCCACCAACCTGCGCCTGCACCTGCGCTTCGCACTGGAACTGCGCGAGTTGGGCAAACCGATGGTGGTGGCGCTGAACATGGTGGATGCGGCCGAGCGCCGTGGCATCCAACTGGACGTGGCAGCGCTGGAGCGCGAGCTGTGCGTGCCGGTGGTCGAGACCGTGGCGGTACGCAAGCAGGGCGCGCGTGCGCTGGTCGAGCGCCTGGACCGCATGGTGCCGCACCTGGATGCGCCGGTGCCGCCGGCCGAGGACGGCATCGACTACCACGCCCGGGTACGCGACATCCTGGCGGTGGCCGTGCGCATGCCGGCGCGCACCGCGAAGATCGACGACACGCTTGACCGCTGGCTGCTGCACCCGGTGTTCGGACTGGTGACGTTGGTCGTGGTGATGTTCCTGATCTTCCAGGCGGTGTTCGCCTGGGCGACACCGCTGATGGATGGCATCGAGGCCGGCTTCGGCTGGCTGGGCGAGGTGGTCGGTGGCGCGCTGCCGGAGGGGCCGCTGACCAGCCTGCTGACCGACGGCATCATCGCCGGCCTGGGAGGCGTGGTGGTGTTCCTGCCGCAGATCCTGATCCTGTTCGCGTTCATCCTCGCGCTGGAAGAGTCCGGCTACCTGCCACGTGCAGCGTTCCTGCTCGATCGGCTGATGGCCGCGGCCGGCCTGTCGGGGCGTTCGTTCATCCCGCTGCTGTCCAGCTTCGCCTGCGCGGTGCCGGGCATCATGGCCACCCGCAGCATCCAGGATCCACGCGACCGGCTGGCGACGATCCTGGTGGCGCCGCTGATGACCTGTTCGGCCCGCCTGCCGGTGTATGCCCTGCTGATCGCCGCCTTCATTCCCGATGGCAAGGTCGGCATCTTCAACCAGCAGGGCCTGGTGCTGTTCGGACTGTACGTGGCCGGCATCCTCAGCGCGCTGGCGATGTCGTGGGTCATGAAGAAGTGGCGCCGCGACAAGAGCGAGCATCCGCTGATGCTGGAGCTGCCCTCGTACCGTATTCCGCATCCGCGTGATCTGGCAGTCGGCCTGTATGAGCGCGGCATGATCTTCCTGCGGCGCGTGGGCGGCATCATCCTGGCGTTGACCGTGCTGCTGTGGTTCCTGCTGTCGTTCCCCGGTGCGCCTGCCGACGCCACGCTGCCGGCCATCGATTACAGCTACGCCGGCCGCATCGGCCATGCGATGACCGCGGTTTTCGCCCCGCTAGGTTTCAACTGGCAGATCTGCATCGCACTGATTCCGGGCCTGGCCGCGCGTGAAGTGGCGGTTTCCTCGCTGGCGACGGTGTACGCGCTGTCCGCGGCCGACGACGATGCGGCGATCTCGGCGCTCACGCCGGTGGTGGCCGATGGCTGGTCGCTGGCCACGGGCCTGTCGCTGCTGGTGTGGTTCATCTATGCGCCGATGTGCATCTCCACGCTGGCCACCATCAAGCGTGAGACCAACTCGTGGAAGAAGATGGGTTTCGCGGCGTTCTACCTGTTCGCAGCGGCCTACGTTGCAGCGCTGATCACCTACCAGGTGACCGTGGCGCTGGGAGGCGGCTGATGGACGCAGGACTGCTGCTCCAGTACCTGATCGTTGCGCTGGCCGTGCTGGTCAGCGCGTGGGTCGTACTGAAAAAGCAGTTCCCCGGCACCGTGCGCAGGATGCGCGGTGCCTTGGCACTGGCGCTGCTCAAGCCCGGCCGCGCCGGCTGGCTGCAGGCGCTGGGCCGCAGGATCGCGCCCCCTGTCAGTGGCGGCGGCGGTGCCTGTGGTGGCTGCGACAGCTGCGGGCCGACACCGCCGAAGCAGCACTGACGATGGCGGGAGAGAGCGGGGGCTGCTGCGCTCGCCGAAGCCTCAATCCCGCACCAGCCCACCGTCCACCACCAGATTCTGGCCGGTGACCGCGCGCGCCCAGGGGCTCGCGAAGAACAGCGCGGCGTCGGCGAACTCGGCCGGCGTGGTCACGCTGCGCAGTGGCGTGTTGGCGGCGATGTAATCGAACACCGCCTGCGGTGTCGCCGCGCTGGCATCGGTGCTGCGCAGCAGGCCGCCGGACAGCATGTTGACGGTGATGCCCTGCGGCCCCAGGTCGCCGGCCAGGGTGCGGGTCAGCGAAAGCAGGGCGGCTTTGGCGGCCGTGTAGTCGTGATAGGGCACCACCGGGTTCTGGAACAGATTGGTGCCGATGTTGATGATGCGGCCGAAGCCGCGCGCCTGCATGCCGGGCAGGGTGGCCTGCACGGTGTTGAGCGCGCCGCGCACGCTGCCTTCGAACTGCGCCTGGAACGCCGGCCAGCCAATGTCGGCAGCGCCGTCGCGCGCATCACCATTGAAGGAGAAGTCGGCCAATGCATTGTTGACCACAGTGGTCACGCCCTGGCCGAAATGCGCCAGCGCCTGCTGCAGGAGTGCCTCGATCTGGCCCCGGTCGGTGACGTCGGCGCGGAGCGCGAGTGCCTGCCCGCCCAGCTCCACCGCCAATGCACGTGCGGCCGCCTCGCTGCGGTGATAGTTGATGATGATCCGGGCACCCTGCGCGGCGAATGCGCGGGCGATATGCTGGCCAAGGCTGCGGCCAGCGCCGGTGACCAGTACCAGCTGTTCGCTGATCTGCATGGGAAATGCGGTCCATTGCATGAAGAGTCCTGCAGCGTAGCAGCGATGATGCTTGCCGGACCGGGCATGCTGCCGCTAGCCTGCGGGGCATGAACCAGACTCCCCTGCGATTGCTCATTCACGGCGCTTCCGGGCGCATGGGCCAGGCCCTGCTGCGGCTGGCCGCCGATCATCCCGAAACCCTGCAGATCGTGGCGGCGGTGACCGGCCGCGCGCCGGCCCAGCGGGTGGTCGACGGAGTGCCGTTCTTTGCCGCCAGCGAGCTGGCAGGGGCGCCGGCATTCGATGTGGCCATCGACTTCAGCCTGCCGGAAGGCTTCGATGCGATGCTGGCCCTGTGCGTTGAACGCGGCGCAGGCCTGGTATCGGGTACCACCGGCATCTCCAGTGCGCAGCGCCAAGCGCTGGACGCCGCCGCGGCGCGCATTCCGCTGGTGTGGGCTTCGAACTTCAGCCTCGGTGTCGCGGTGCTGGACGAGCTGGTCGAGCGCGCTGCGCAGGCCCTGTCGGGCTGGGACTGCGACATCGTGGAATCGCACCATACGCAGAAGAAGGATGCGCCCTCGGGAACGGCACTGACCCTGGGCGCAGCCGCGCAGCGGGGTGGGGCGGATCCGCAGTACGCCAGCCTGCGGGCCGGCGATATCGTGGGTGAGCATCTGGTGCAGTTCACCGGCCTGGGCGAGCGCATCGAACTGGTCCACCGGGCGACCAACCGCGACATCTTCGCCCGCGGTGCGCTGTTTGCCGCCCGCCAGCTGCAGGGGCGGGCGCCCGGGAGCTACCGGGTGCGCGACCTGCTGGACACCCCGGCGGGCTGATTCACGGGGTCGGATCCCTTTCCCACGGAAAGGGATCTGACCCCTCGCCGCGATTGCTGTCAGAGCCCTTTTCCCGCATGAAAAGGGATCCGACCCCGGCCATCGCGCTTTGCACACGCGGGCGTATTGAAATGAATACGCAGTCGCCTGTTCATGAAACGATTCAACCGCTGGCGCGAGCGCTCCGGCAGCGCTACAATTCGCACTCGCCGAATCACCAAAGCCGGACCGGTCCTGAACCGCACGTCCGCGCTTTTTTGCAACCGGATTTCCGTGAAGCACAGGCGTGACTTCGGCACCCCCTCGGTAGCCAAAGTGAGATTTCCGTGACCCAAGCCGCAATCCTCGTCCTCGAAGACGGCACCGTATTCGAGGGCGAATCCGTAGGCGCGCCCGGCCTGTCCGTCGGTGAAGTGGTGTTCAACACCGCCATGACCGGTTACCAGGAAGTGCTGACCGATCCGTCCTACGCCCGGCAGATGGTCACGCTGACCTATCCGCATATTGGCAACACCGGCATGACCGACCAGGACGACGAAGCCTCCAAGGTGTGGTCGGCCGGCCTGATCGTGCGCGATGTGCCGCGCCGCCCCAGCAACTGGCGCAGCCAGGTGTCGCTGCAGGACTGGCTGATCCAGCGTGGCGTGGTGGCCATCGCTGGCATCGATACCCGCAAGCTCACCCGCATCCTGCGCGAGAACGGCGCCCAGAACGGTGCGCTGATGGCAGGTGACGTCGATGTTGAGAAGGCGCTGGAAGCTGCCCGCAAGTTCCCGGGCCTGAAGGGCATGGATCTGGCCAAGGTCGTCACTACCGAGAAGACCTATGTCTGGACCGAGGGCCAGCTGGACCTGGATGCCAACGCCTTCGTCAGCGTGCCGTCGCGCTTCAAGGTCGTGGCCTACGATTTCGGCGTGAAGACCAACATCCTGCGCATGCTGGCCGAACGCGGCTGCGAAGTGACCGTGGTGCCGGCGCAGACCCCGGCGGCTGAAGTGCTGGCGCTGAAGCCCGACGGTGTCTTCCTGTCCAATGGCCCGGGTGACCCGGAGCCGTGCGATTACGCGATCGCCGCGATCAAGACCTTCATCGACGTGAAGATTCCGACCTTCGGCATCTGCCTGGGCCACCAGCTGCTGGGCCTGGCCTCGGGCGCGCAGACCGTCAAGATGGGCCATGGCCACCATGGTGCGAACCATCCGGTGCAGGACCTGGACAGTGGCCGGGTGATGATCACCTCGCAGAACCATGGTTTCGCGGTCGATGAAGCCACCCTGCCGGCGACGTTGCGCGTGACCCACCGGTCGCTGTTCGATGGCACCAACCAGGGCATCGCACGCACCGATGTGCCGGCGTTCTCCTTCCAGGGCCATCCGGAAGCGTCGCCGGGCCCGCACGACGTCGGTCCGCTGTTCGACCGTTTCGTGACCCTGATGGAACAGGCCAAGGCGTGATCCGCAGGCCACCGGCGACCGGTGGCACCGCGATGGACCGTAAGCCCCCGCATTGCTGCTGCCTCCCGGCGCGGCGCTGCGGATCGAGACTCCTGATCGACAGCGTGCGATCACTCCCCCTTGTCACGCTGTACTGACTTAGAGAAGAAAATGCCCAAGCGCACTGACCTAAAGACCATCCTCATCATCGGTGCCGGCCCGATCGTCATCGGCCAGGCCTGCGAGTTCGACTACTCCGGCGCCCAGGCCTGCAAGGCCCTGCGCGACGAGGGTTACCGCGTGGTGCTGGTCAACAGCAACCCGGCCACGATCATGACCGACCCGGAGATGGCCGACGCCGTCTACATCGAGCCGATCAACTGGCAGACGGTCGAGAAGATCATCGCCAAGGAGAAGCCCGACGCGCTGCTGCCGACCATGGGGGGACAGACCGCGCTGAACTGCGCGCTGGACCTGGCCGACAACGGCGTGCTGGAGAAGTACAACGTCGAGCTGATCGGTGCCAAGCGCGAAGCGATCCGCATGGCCGAAGACCGCGAGCTGTTCCGCGTGGCGATGGGCGAGATCGGCCTGGAGTGCCCGACCGCCGCCGTCGCTCACACGCTGGACGAAGCGCTGGAGATCCAGACCCGCGTCGGCTACCCGACCATCATCCGTCCGAGCTTCACCCTGGGCGGCAGTGGCGGTGGTATCGCCTACAACCGCGAAGAGCTGGTGGAAATCGTCAGCCGCGGCCTGGAACTGTCGCCGACCACCGAAGTGCTGGTGGAAGAGTCGGTGCTGGGCTGGAAGGAATTCGAGATGGAGGTGGTGCGTGACACCGCCGACAACTGCATCATCGTGTGCTCGATCGAGAATCTCGATCCGATGGGCGTGCACACCGGTGACTCGATCACCGTGGCCCCGGCGCAGACCCTGACCGACAAGGAATACCAGCGCCTGCGCGATGCCTCCATCGCCGTGCTGCGCAAGATCGGCGTCGATACCGGCGGCTCCAACGTGCAGTTCGGCATCAACCCGAAGACCGGCCGCGTGGTCGTCATCGAGATGAATCCGCGCGTGTCGCGCTCCTCGGCGCTGGCCTCCAAGGCCACCGGCTTCCCGATCGCGAAGGTGGCCGCCAAGCTGGCCGTGGGCTACACCCTGGACGAACTGAAGAACGAGATCACCGGTGGCCTGACCCCGGCGTCGTTCGAGCCGTCCATCGACTACGTGGTCACCAAGATCCCGCGCTTCGCCTTCGAGAAGTTCCCGGCCGCCGATGCACGCCTGACCACCCAGATGAAGTCGGTGGGCGAGGTCATGGCGATGGGCCGCACCTTCCAGGAATCGGTACAGAAGGCGCTGCGTGGCCTGGAAACCGGCAAGGTCGGCTTCGACCCGACCGGGCTGGACCTGGCCAACGAGGAAGACCTGCAGACCCTGCGCCGCGAGCTGAAGGCGCCTGGTCCGGAGCGCCTGTTCTACGTGGCCGACGCGTTCCGCGCCGGCATGAGCGTGGAAGAGATCTACGCCCTGTCGTTCATCGACCACTGGTTCCTGGATCAGATCGAGGAAATCATCGCTGCCGAAGGTGAAGTCGCTGCCGACGGCATCGACGCGCTCGACGCTGCGCGTCTGCGCAAGCTCAAGCGTGCCGGTTTCTCCGACGCCCGCCTGGCCCAGCTGACCGGCACCAACGAAGCGGCCATCCGCGCACTGCGTCGCGCCCACAAGGTGCGCCCGGTCTACAAGCGCGTGGACTCCTGTGCTGCCGAGTTCGCCACCGGCACCGCCTACCTGTATTCGACCTACGAGGACGAATGCGAGGCCGCGCCGAGCAACCGCGACAAGATCATGATCCTTGGCGGCGGTCCGAACCGCATCGGCCAGGGCATCGAGTTCGACTACTGCTGCGTGCATGCGGCGCTGGCGCTGCGCGAGGATGGTTATGAAACCATCATGGTCAACTGCAACCCGGAAACCGTCTCGACCGACTACGACACCTCCGACCGCCTGTACTTCGAGCCGCTGACGCTGGAAGACGTGCTGGAGATCGTCGAGCTGGAACAGCCGAAGGGCGTGATCGTGCAGTACGGCGGGCAGACGCCGCTGAAGCTGGCGCGCGCGCTGGAAGCCAATGGCGTGCCGGTGATCGGTACCAGCCCGGACTCCATCGACCTGGCCGAGGACCGCGAGCGTTTCCAGCAGCTGGTGGACAAGCTGGGCCTGAAGCAGCCGCCGAACCGTATCGCCCGCAACGACCAGGAAGCCCTGCTGCTGGCCCGCGAGATCGGCTACCCGCTGGTGGTGCGTCCGAGCTACGTGCTCGGTGGCCGTGCGATGGAGATCGTGTACGGCGAAGCCGATCTGGCCCGCTACGTGCGTGATGCGGTGAAGGTGTCCAACGATTCGCCGGTGCTGCTGGATCGCTTCCTCGACAACGCTGTCGAGTGCGATGTCGACATCATCGCCGACAAGGATGGCAACGTGCTGATCGGTGGCGTGATGGAGCACATCGAAGAAGCCGGCGTGCACTCGGGCGACTCCTCGTGCTCGCTGCCACCATACTCGCTGTCGGCCGAGACCCAGGCCGAGCTGCGTCGCCAGGTGGTGGAGCTGGCCAAGGCGCTGAACGTGGTTGGCCTGATGAACACCCAGTTCGCGATCCAGACCAGCGACGAGGGCGACGACACCGTCTACCTGCTTGAAGTGAACCCGCGTGCCTCGCGCACGGTGCCGTTCGTGTCCAAGGCCACCGGCATGCCGCTGGCCAAGATCGCCGCACGCTGCATGGCCGGCAAGACCCTGGCCGAGCAGGGCGCGACCGAAGAGATCGTGCCGGACTACTACTCGGTGAAGGAAGCGATCTTCCCGTTCGCCAAGTTCCAGGGCGTCGATCCGATCCTCGGGCCGGAAATGCGGTCCACCGGCGAGGTGATGGGCGTCGGTCGCAGCTTCAACGCCGCCTTCGCACGCGCGCAGGAAGCCGGCGGCATAAAGGCCCCGCCGATCGGCAAGGCCTTCGTGTCGGTGCGCGACCCGGACAAGAAGCGCGTGCTGCCGGTCGCCAAGGCGCTGCTGGCGCGCGGCTACAGCCTGGTGGCCACCCGTGGCACCGCCGCCTGGCTGCAGCAGCATGGCATGCAGTGCGAGATCATCAACAAGGTGGTCGAGGGTCGTCCGCACATCGTCGATTCGATCAAGAACGGCGAGATCGTCTACATCGTCAACACGACCGAAGGTCGCTCGGCGATTAACGACTCGTTCTCGATCCGTCGCGAGGCGCTGCAGCACCGCGTCACCTACTCGACCACCATTGCCGGCGCCAAGGCGCTGGTGGATTCACTGGAATTCCGCGGCACCGGCCCCGTCTGGTCGCTGCAGGAGCTGCACAAGGAGTTGAATGCATGAGAGCCCCCATCACGATGAAGGGCGCGCAGAAGCTGCGCGACGAACTGGATCACCTGAAGTCGGTCAAGCGGCCGAAGGTGATCGCCGCGATCGCCGAAGCGCGTGAGCATGGCGACCTGAAGGAGAATGCCGAGTACCACGCCGCGCGCGAGGAACAGGGCTTCATCGAAGGCCGCATCAAGCAGCTGGAAGGCGAGCTGTCGCACGCCGAGATCATCGACGTGAGCAAGCTCAATGCCGGCTCCAAGGTGGTGTTCGGCGCCAGCGTGACCCTGGCCGACGTGGAAACCGACGAAGAGAAGAAGTACCAGATCGTGGGTGACCTCGAAGCGGATATCAAGCTGGGGTTGATCGCGATTTCCTCGCCGGTGGCGCGCGCGATGATCGGCAAGCTGGAAGGCGATTCGATCGTGATCGACGCCCCGGCAGGCCAGCGCGAGTACGAGATCGTCAGCGTCAGCTACGTGGACTGAGCACGTGGCGACGGCGACCCTGCTGTTGCCCGCACGCAGCCGCTTTGCCGCGGCTGCGCTGCCGGACGATGTGGCACGTGCACTCGGCCGTGCCACTACGGTGCAGGTCGAGCCGGGTGAACGGGCGCAGCTGACGCGCCATTTCACGGTCGCCGCGCCGCACTGGCCGGTGGCCGCGTTGACCCGCCAGCGCGACGTCGGCGACGCCGCCGGCGCCAGCTGGCTGCGGGCTGATCCGGCCTGCATGGTGCCGGACATGCATGGCGCACGGATGATGGCCTACGGCGAAACCCTGCGACCAACCCTGGCAGACAGCCTCGCCCTGCTGCCGGTGCTGCAGCCGTTGTTCGCCGAGGCCGGCTTCGTGCTCGACGCGCCTGATCCGTCGCGCTGGTATCTGCGGCTGCCGATCGATACCGCACTGCCGGCGTTCGACGGTCCCGACGAGGTGCTCGGCGATGACCTGTTCTCGCACCTGCCGGAAGGCGAGGGCGGCCGCCGCTGGCGGGCGCTGATGACCGAGGCGCAGGTGCTGCTGCACAACCACTCCTGGAACCAGCAGCGCGCCGCGCAGGGCCAGCAGCCGATCAATTCGCTGTGGTTCTGGGGCGGTGGCGTGATGCCGGTGTCGGTCAGCACGGTGCATGCGCAGGTGCGCAGCCGCGATGCGCTGCTGCAGAGCCTGGCGCAGGCCGCTGGCGTGGCGGTGGATGGTGAGCAGGCTGTCGATGCGCTGGTTGACCTGCGCCAGCTGCGTTCGCTGCAGCAGTTGGGCAACGAGGCGATCCGCCCGCTGCTGGCCGCGTTGAAGCGTGGCGAACTGCAGCGGCTGGTGCTCGATTTCGAGGACGGCCTGCAGTTCCAGCTCGACCGTGGCCAGCGCTGGCAGTTCTGGAAGAAGCCGCGGCAGCTGCACGATTGAGCGGGGCCTCGGTCGAGCGGGGTCGGGTCCGTTTTCCATCGGAGAACGGCTCTGACCCCGATGTTTGCCGGGGTTGCCGCCAGCGGCCGGCACTACCGCAGGTGCCGGGCGCAATCCCGCCAGCCTCTCCCACGCGCGGTATCATCCCTCTGTCTTTCGTAACCGGCGATGCCGATGTCCCTTGCCGCCGATCCAGCGCTGCCGTCTTCCGATACGCCGACAATCCGACGCCGTGAGGCAGCTACGCCGGCTGCATGGCCGGAGGGAACGCTGCCACTGCTCGCACGTATCTATGCCAGCCGTGGCGCGGGGACGCCGGAACTGGCGCTGCCGAAGCTGGGCAATCTGCATGCCCCCGAACTGCTGACCGGCATCGACGCTGCGGTCGACCTGCTGGTCGAGGCCATCGCCAATGACAAGCGCATCCTGGTGGTCGGCGATTTCGACTGTGATGGCGCTACCGCCTGTGCGGTCGGCGTGCGCGGCCTGCGCATGCTCGGCGCACAGCATGTCTTCCATGCGGTGCCCAACCGGATGGTGCACGGCTATGGACTGTCGCCCTCGCTGGTGGAGGAACTGGCCGCGCTGAAGCCGGACCTGCTGGTCACCGTCGACCACGGCATTGCATGCCATGCCGGCGTCGCGGCCGCAAAGGCGCGTGGCTGGCAGGTGCTGGTCACCGACCATCATCTGCCGGGCCCGCAGTTGCCTGCGGCCGACGTGATCGTCGATCCGAACCTGGATGGCGACGCATTTCCCAGCAAGTCGCTGGCCGGTGTCGGCGTGATCTTCTACGTGCTGATGGCGCTGCGCCGGCGGATGCGCGAGGCCGGCGTGTTCGCCGATGGCAAGGGCCCGGACCTGACCACGCTGCTGGACCTGGTGGCGGTCGGCACCGTCGCCGACCTGGTGGCACTGGATCCGAACAACCGCGCACTGGTCAGTGCGGGCCTGCGCAGATTGCGTTCGGGGCAGGGCTGTGTCGGCCTGAAGGCGCTGATCGAAGCCAGTGGGCGCGACGCGGCGCGGCTGACCGCGACCGACATCGGCTTCGCCCTGGGCCCACGCCTGAATGCCGCCGGTCGGCTGGTAGATATGGCGCTGGGCATCGCGCTGCTGCTGACCGAGGACCCGCGGCAGGCGCGGGAGATCGCGCAGACGCTGGAGCAGATCAATGCGGAACGCCGCGCCGTGCAGCAGTCGATGACCGACGACGCGGAGCAGGCGCTGGCGCGGGTCGTGCTGGATACCTCCGGCCAGCGGCCGGTGGCGGCATGCCTGTTCGATGCCGAGTGGCATCCGGGCGTGGTCGGTCTGGTGGCCTCGAAGATGAAGGATCGCCTGCACCGGCCGGTGATCGCCTTCGCGCCGGCCGAGCCCGGTGCCGACACCCTGCGTGGCTCCGCGCGTTCGATTCCGGGCCTGCATATCCGTGACGCGCTGGCATTGGTCGATTCACGACATCCCGGCCTGATCGAGCGCTTCGGCGGTCACGCCATGGCGGCCGGCCTCAGCCTGCGGCTCGATCATGTCGACGCCTTCAAGGCGGCCTTCGTTGCCGTCGTGCTGGAGATGCTCGACCCAGCGGCACTTCAACAGCAGGTGCTCAGCGACGGCGAACTGGCAGCGGACGAGCTCGACCATCGCCATGCCGATGCGCTGCGCCTGGCCGGTCCCTGGGGGCAGGGCTTCCCGGAGCCGCTGTTCGATGGCCATTTCGAGGTGGCCAACTGGCGCGTGCTGAAGGAACGCCACCTCAAGCTGGAACTGCGCCTGCCTGGCGTGCCTGGCACGATCAACGCGATCCATTTTGGCGGCTGGCACGGCAATGCGCCGAGCCGCCATGTGCATCTGGCCTATCGGCTGGCCTGCGACGACTATCGCGGTGGTAGCGCCATCCAGCTGATTGTCGAGCATTGCCTGCCGGCGTGAGGCAGCGTTCGCGCACTCCCGCCGGGGCCACCGTTGGCGACGGGGTCGCGGGGAAGGAAATGTGAGGAAATTCGCAGTTCCTTGAATTTCCTTAATGAATTCATCTCTTTATCCAGAGGCAAAAGCGTCAAAAAGCTGGCGCATGTCACCTGCCGGTGGCAAAGTCGGGCCACGACCAACATGGGACGACGGAACGCCCGATGTACGCCGAATCACTGCTTCCCGGCGCCGCACTGCAGCGCCTGCACCAGGACCGACGCCTGATCCGCGTCGAAACCGCTCTGGATCCGGACACTTTCCTGGTCAAGCGTTTCGAGGGCAGCGAGGCGGTGTCCAACCCGTTCGCCTACCGTATCGAACTGCTGTCGGTCCAGCCGCGGCTGGAACTGAAACAGCTGGTCGGGCAGCCGCTGCGCCTGCAGCTGGGCGATGAATTCGGCAACCGCAGCGTGCACGGCTACGTTCGCGAGTTCGCCAGTACCGGCCAACAGGCCCAGTTCAGTGCCTACCGGGCCGAGCTCGCGCCCTGGTTCGCCTTCCTCGATTACACCTGCAACTGCCGGATCTTCCAGGACCGCAACGTGCTGCAGATCATCGAGGAGGTGTTCCAGGGCTACGCACAGCTGGCGAAGTTCCGCTACGACCTCAATGCCGGCAAGCTGCCGCCGCTGCCGTACTGCGTGCAGTACAACGAGTCCGATTTCGCCTTCGTCAGTCGCCTGCTGGAAGATGCCGGCCTGTACTACAGCTTCGTCCATGACGAAGAGGGCCATACGATGGTGATCAGCGACGATTCAACGCTGAGCACCGCGCACGGCGAACCGCAGCCCATCGCGTTCGTGTCCGACCAGGGCACGTTGGCCAGCACCGGTCTGCACCGCTGGGGTGCACGCCGACGCGTCGGGCCCAGTGTGCAGACCCTGCGCAGTTTCGACTTCAAGCAGCCGGGCCAGACGCTGGATGGCAACCAGGGCAACCAGGTGCCGCTGGGCCTGCTGCCGCCGCTCGAGCAGTACCGCTACGACGGTGCGGCGCGTTTCACCAACAGCCGCATTGGCCAGGCGCTGGCGGCGGTGCGCAACGAGGAAGTGGCGTGGCCGACCAAGCTGTTCGAGTGCGCGGGCAACGCCGGTGAGCTCGACGCCGGCGCCTGCTTCGAACTGGAGCGGCACCCGGATTTCATCGGACGTGACGATACCGACCGCAGCTTCTTCGTGGTGAGTGTGCAGCGGGAAGGCCATAACAATTTCGCCGCCGATTTCGGAAGCGCTGAAGCCCCGAGTGTCGAAGTGCAGGCCGAGGTGCTGCGCCGTCGTATCCCCTACAGGCCGCTGCGGCGGACGCCATGGCCACGCATGCCGGGTCCGCAGACCGCCACCGTGGTCGGTCCGCCGGGGGAGGAACTGCATGCCGACCGCTACGGCCGGGTGAAAGTGCAGTTCCATTGGGACCGCCAGCTCGATCGCCGCGAGAATGCCTCGTGCTGGATCCGCAGTGCGAGTCCGTGGGCAGGCGCCGACATGGGTGGCGTGTCGCCGCCGCGCGTGGGCCAGGAGGTGATCGTCGATTTCCTCGATGGCGACCCGGACCGCCCCATCATCACCGGTCGTGTCTACAACGAGGACAACATGCCGCCGTTCGGCATGGAGGTGAGCGGCCTCAAGTCGAAGACGGTCAAGGGCGCGGGCTGGAATGAGATCACCATGCATGATGGCGCCGGTGGCGAGCTGCTGAACATGCGGGCGCAGCGTGACATGGTCACCACCGTGCTCAACGACCAGAACGCCAGCGTCAAGAACAACAAGTCCACATCGGTGTCGGTCAACCATCGAATGGACGTCGGCGCCAACCAGGACATCAGCGTGGGCGGCAACCGTGGCATCACGGTCACCGGCACCGACACGCTCGGCGTTACCGGCACCCGCACCACCAATGTGACCGGCGCGGTGACCGAGAAGTACGAAGCAGGGGAAACCAAGACGATCTCCGCGGCCGGCTATACCGAAACCATCACCGGCGACTTCAAGACCACCCTGACCGGCAACTTCACCAGCCAGCGCACCGGCACGTGGACCGAGACCGTCACCTCGACCTCCAGTCGCACGGTTGGCGGACTGGTGACGGAGACGCTGAATGCCGCGCGGGAGGTGACCATTACCGGTCATGACAAGCGCAGCGTGCAGGGCAAGGTCGACGACAGCAATGTCGGCGAGCGGGTGATCGATGTCACCGGCAATTTCAGCCAGGATGTGACCGGTACGCACAGCCAGGGCTCGGATGGCGCGATGAGCCTGGAGTCGGCGGTCAAGCTGTCCACCAAGGTCGGTGGCTCTGTCATCGAGATCACCGACAGCGCCATCAAGATCACCGCCGGTGGCTCGGAAGTGGTCATCGACGCAGGCGGTGTGTCAGTCAACGGCAGCGAGATCAAGCTCAACTGCTGAACAGCACGGGAGATACACCATGCAGGACACCCCCATGCTGCGCGGCCTGAACGCATTGCGCGACGCCTGGCTGGAGGCCAGCGCCGACAGCAGCAGGCGCCTGTTGGTATGGCGTCTGCCGGCTGCCGCCAGCCGCCTGCTGGCCGCGTTCTTCGAGATGCAGCGCAACGACGCAGGGCGTGATACGCCGGATTGCTTCCTGCGCATCGATACCGCCTATGAGCTGGGCTTCCGTTACAGCCGGCAGGTCAAGCAGGATCTGCTCGACCGTTATCTGGCCAGTCAGGACGAGCTGCGCGCGCAGCAGGTGCCGCTGGGCTGGCGTGGCCCGAGCGAGGCGCATCCGGACAGCGCGCAGGGTGTGGTCGATGTGCTGGAGAGTTTCATCGACCATCACGGCGAGCATCTGCGCCTGCTGGCTGCCGTGCTGGAACCGGAGCGTTGCGTGCCCGGTGAAGGCTTCGAGCGCTGGCTGGATGCGGCGCTGGCCGCTGCGCCGGGAGAGCGCCTGCGACTGGTGCTGGTGGATACCGAAGAGGACCCGCGCTGGCAGCCGCTGCTGGAGCGTCATGCCAGGACCGCACGGGTGGTCACCGCACCGGTCGACATGTTTGCGATTGCCCGGGATACCGCCGCGCAATCCGGTGGTCGCGGTCCGGAAGTGCTGTACCGGCAGCTGCTGGCGGACCTGATGCTGCTGCTGGAGCGAGGCAGTCCGTCGCAGGTGGTGGCCCGCGCCGGACGCGCGCAGGGCCTGGCGCAGCGGCATGGCTGGCAGGACCAGCAGTCGGTGGTGCAGATGATGGTGGCTGGTGCCTGGCTGAAACATGGCGATCACAGCCAGGCGATCAACAGCTACCGGCAGGCACGCAGCGCCGCCGAAGGTGCACGTGCCAGCGGCAATCCTGCCGCGCCGGAACTGGTGATGCAGAGCTGGTTCGGTGAAGCGGGCTGCTGGTTGGCGGCCAAGCAACCCGAGCGTGCGGCACACACCTACCTGCAGGCATCCGCTTCCGCAGCCAGCATTCCGCACCCCATGTTCGCACTGGAGGGCCAGCGCATGGCGGGCTGGTGTCACGTGCAGGCGGGCCAGCGAGAGGCGGCGCGCACGCAGCTGCTGGAGGCGATCCGCATCGCCAAGCCGCTGGCGCCGGCCGACCGCAAGGCGACGACGCTGCCCCAGGCACTGTGGGATCTGCTGCAGCTTCAGGACGCACGACGCTGCGAACAACTGCGGCAGGTCGCCACTGACTACCTGCAGGCCAGCACCGGCCTGCTGGAGAAGGCGGACGCGCAGGGGCGCGCACTCGGCCCGCGTCCTCCGCGTCCGGCGCTGGATGCCATCGACGCCGAGCTCGATGCCGCGCTGGAGCGCGGTTTTCATCGTGCGCAGCAGGAACGCGAGCGGCTGATCCAGGGCGGTGACGAATTCTTCCGCAAGATCGTGGCCGTTGGCCGTGATTTCCTCGACCCGGGCTGGAACGGCCTGCCGGCGATCGAACACCCGCTCGACCACGAGATTCCGGTGTGGAGCGAGCCCCCGGCGATGCAGCCGCTGCCCGATCCCAGTGGCCTGCTGCAGCCGCCCGTGGCCGCGCCTGCCGGGCCCGCCGTTACAGGAGTGGCTGTTGCATGAAGTCGAACAAGACCGTGGTGATGCTGGTGGCCATCGTGCTTGGCATCATCGTCGTGACCTGGATCAGCGCCGAGTACCGTGACGAAGTGAAGGCGTTCCTGCGCGCGTTGTTCCGCGCCTTGTAAAGCAACAGGGAGTGTTGCCGTGAGCATCGCCGCCAAGCATTTCGATCCGCAGTTGGGTATCGACATCCACATGTATGCGGTGCCGCCGTGCCCGCTGCCGACGCCGCACATCGGCCTGGTGCTCGATCCGTTCGACTACATCCCGTTCATCGGTTCGACCATCAAGGTCAACGGCGTGCATCGCGGCACCGCCGGTACCGGCGGCCTGGATATCCACATCCCGCTCGGTGTGTGGGGGCCGCCGTTGGCGGCACCGATGGGCCCTCAGTTCGACGGCGAAGAGATCTTCATGGGCAGTCGTACCGTGTCGGCCGATGGCGAGCCGTTCTCGCGGCTGGCGATGCCGGTGTTGGACTGCAATCTGGCCGGCATGATCAACCCGTTCCGGGTGAAGAAGCCGAAGAAGCCACTTCGGGCGATGTCACTGCCGACCGGCCTGAACGTGGCCATTCCCACCAGCGTCAAGGTGGGAGGACCGCCGACGGTGTCATGGACCGCGCTCGCGTTCCGCGCCGCCTTCGCCGGACTGGGCAAGCTGCGCAAGAGTGCGTTCTTCCGCAAGAAGATGGATGCCTTTGCCAATTGGCGGCGGGGCAAGTGGGGAAACCTGCCCTCGGGTTTCCTGAAGTGCAAGGTGCTTCGCGCCGAGCCGGTGGACATCCGTGATGGCAGCGTGGTGGTCAACCACCAGGATTTCGATGTTCCGGGCCGCTTGCCACTCACCTGGCAACGCAGCTACGGCTCGCGCCACGCGGGCGCGCCGGGTCTGTGCGGCGCGGGTTGGCAGACGCCGGCAGACATCCGCCTGGAGCTGCTGGCCGACGGCAGCGTCTGGCTGTCCGGCCCCGACCAGGTCGCGTTCTTCCCCGAGCTGCCGCCCGCCGAGGGAGAGGCCGGGGCGATTCTCGATTTCGTCGATGGCGCGCGCCTGCTGAGGCGGCGCGGGCAGTGGCGGGTGCGCTTCAAGAACGGCCTGCAGTACGTGTTCGGTGGCGAGCTGCCTGCAGGTGTCAGCGCGCTGCCCAATCCACAGTCCTGGCCGATCGAGCGCATCGAGGATGCCCACGGCAACCACTGGCGGTTCGAGCGTCGCGACGGCCATCTGGTGCGCATCGTCGAGAGTGGCATCGGTGACCTGCAGGGCCGCTTCATTGAAGTAGAGGCCCGGCACGGTCGCATCGACCGCATGGCGCTGCATGACCCGGCCACCGGCCTGGTGCATCCGCTGGTGAGCTATCGCTACAGCGGCGAGGGTGACCTGCTGGCAGCGGTGGATGCGCTTGGAGCTCCGCGCACCTTCGCCTACGAACAGCACCGCATGGTGCGGCACACCGACCGTGTTGGCCTGTCGTTCCATTACGCGTTCGACGCGCAGGGCAGGGTGGTGCACTCGTGGGGCGACGGCGGCCTGTACGACTATCACTTCGAGTACGACGCGCTGCTGCGCGAGACCCGGGTAACCGACTCGCTGGGCCACCTGAGCGTGGTCAAATTTGACGAGAACCAGTTGCCGCTATGCGAGATCGATCCGCTCGATGGCGTGACGCTGTTCGAGTACGACGATTTCGGGCGGACCGTGGCGGTGACCGATCCGGAAGGACTGCGAACGGCGTTTGCCTATGATGCGCATGCCAACCTGGTCTGCCTGACCCGCGCCGATGGCACGTCGATCCAGATGGAGTACGACCTGGACGACCACATGGTGTCGTTGCGTACGCCGGATGGTGTCGACTGGCAGCAGACCTACAATGGCCAGGGCCTGCTGGTCAGCCAGACCGATCCATTGGGTGCAACCACCCGCTTCGACTACGACGCACAGGGCCAGTTGCAGGCGCAGACCAATGCACGGCACGCGGTCACGCAACTGCGCTATGACCGTCATGGACTGGTGGCCGCGGTTATCGATGCGCTGGGCCATCAGAGCCGGTTTGAGCATGATCCACTCGGCAACCTGCTGCGCCAGGTCGACCCGCTGGGGCAGGTCAGCCGCTACGAGTACGACGCCAAGGGACGCCTACTGGCCACCGCTGGCCCCGACGGCAACGGTGTGCGTTGCGAGTATGATGCCGAAGATCAGCTGCTGCGCTATACCGACGAAGCGGGCGCGCAGACGCGACTGCAGTACGTGGGCATCGGACAGATCAGCAAGCGCCTGCAGGCCGATGGGCACAGCGTGGAGTACCGCTACGACACCGAAGAGCAGCTCATCGCGGTCATCAACCAGCGCGGCGAAACCTATCAGCTGGTGCGCGACGCGCTGGGCCGCATCGTCGAGGAAGTGGACTACTGGGGGCAGTCGCGGCGCTATACCTATGACGCGGCCGGACGACTGACCGCCACCGTGGATCCGCTGGGCCAGCGCATCGCCTTCACCACCGACAAGCTCGGGCGCATCACCCGCAAGACGCTGCCGGATGTACGCCATCCTGGACAGCAGGTACAGGAACACTTTGTCTACGACGTGCAGGGCCAGATTGTCGAGCTGCGCAATCCGGTGCGTACAGTGAAGCGCCGGTATGACCCGCTGGGGCAATTGCTGGAGGAACTGCAGGACGGGTTCCGCGTCGGCTATGCCTATGATGAAGTAGGCAACCGCGTACTGCGCGAGACCGCTGCCGGCAATCGGTTAGCGTTCGGCTACGACTTGCGCGACCAGACCGTATCGGTGGCCATCAATGACGAGCCGCCGATCTCGATGGAGCGCGACGCGCTGGGCCGCACCACGCGCGAGCAGCTGAGCCCGCAATTGCAACGCGAGTTCACCTACGACAGCCGCAACCTGCTGACCTCACAGTCGGTGTTGAAAGATGCCGCCCCGTTGTTCGAGACGCGTTACGACTACGACCGCAGTGGCAACCTGACCAAACGTAGCGACAGCGCACAGGGCGTCGATGAGTACCGCTACGACGCGATCGGGCGCCTGCTGCAGCATATCGACCCGAAGGGAAGGGTCGAGCGCTACTTCAACGATCCGGCCGGCGACCGGCTGCGCACCGAAGTGAAGCAGGTGCAGGCGCGCAAGGTGGTAGGCGGCGACGACGACGACCTGACCACCTGGACGCGCGAAGGCACCTATCAGGGCGTGCACTACGTGTTTGACCGGGCGGGTGATCTGGTGCGCAAGGGCGCACCGCAAGGGGATGCGCCGGATGACCTGACGCTGATCTGGGATGCCAACCATCGGTTGGCGGAGAGCCGCCGCAACGGGCAGTCAACGTACTACGGCTATGACCCGCTGGGGCGGCGGGTGTTCAAGCGCAACCCGACGCAGACGACGTGGTTCTTCTGGGATGGTGATGCGTTGCTGGGCGAAGTGCAGCAGGCCAATGACGCCGAAGAGGCGGCGCCGGTGTGGGTGGGGAATGTGGGCAGCCTGGTCGAGGTACGGCGTCGGCAGCGGCAGCTGGAGAGGCTGCATGAGCGGGTGCGGGAGTATGTGTACTACCCGGGTACGTTTGTGCCGTTGGCGTTGGTTGTAGAGCGCTCCAGCAGGGGCGTAAGCGCAACTAGCAGTGCTCCAACTCCCGCAGCGAGCGGCGCAGATGCTCTGCTACATCGTAATCGTGCTTCAATACCAGTGAGTTCCACAGTTGGGGCCAGTAAACGCGGTATCGGTTTGTTGGGCGGTGGAGCATCATTGGGCTCAAGTGGGTTAATCATTGCCGCCGAGGTGGTCGAGCGCGGTGAAAAGCCACCCGAGCCGCTTCACAGTGAAGCGGCATTTGCCGATCCCGTTTCAAGCCTAGTGGGCGAGCTGGGATCTTCAGGTGCCAAGGTCAAGGAAAACCAGCCGGGCAAGGAGGTATGGGTCTATCAAGTTGATCCTAATGGACGGCCCATCCGGCTGCTTTGTCGCGACGGGAGGTGCGGCTGGTCAGGCTCGTATGATGGTTGGGGCAAGTTGCATGAGGAACGCTTCGATGACGGGGTTCACAACTTCATCAGATTCCAAGGGCAGTACGCGGACCTTGAAACCGGCCTCCACTACAATAGATATCGCTATTACGATCCGCACGCGGGTTCGTATGTTTCAGAGGATCCAATTTCTATTGCTGGTGGAGTAAACATATATGGATATGCAAGGAATCCGTTTCGCTGGTTTGATGCGCTGGGGCTCTATGTAACAAAAACACTTGCTGAGTGGTTGAAGGATTACCCAGATCTATTGCAGGAGGCTAGGGATAAATTCAAGAGCGCGCCTGAGTGGCAGGGCATCGACCCGGATAGTACGCCCGTGTTCTATCGGCCGAAATCGGAAGTGGACGTTATTCGCGCTAAACCTGGAGAATCCGGTGGCCATCATCCTCACGGCTTGGCGCTGGGTGGGCCAGAGGGGCAGGTACTAACGATTACGAATGAAACGAGAAAGATTAAGAATCCGAATCATAGTGCTGCAACTGGATTGCAGAGAAGAATAATAAATGTGATAAAGGCGCAGTGTAGGAGCTGATATGAATATTCTGTATTCGAATTTCCTGGATTTTCTTGTGGGAAAGGGCTGGATTTTGGTTGGTAGGGATGGTGGTGATGGATCGCCACCTGTTATCGATGATTCGATAAATGCAGATGTTCCGGCCTTTTACTTGGAGTTTCTTTCGAATTTCACATCGCTCTCGAACAAGGATGAGTCACGGTGGTTCGTCTCAATCGAGGAGTTTGCGGGTGCCTCGGATGGCGCGTTCTCCTGGGATGAGTTTGAGAAGATGAGTATTGACGCTGCAATGACGGATGCTGATGGCGAGGATGTTCGAAAGTTCTGGGCAGAGTATTTGCCGATTTTTATGGCGGTCGACGGAGACTATCAATTCGTTGGGCTGGGCCGGAGCTCTGGGGCGGTTGTGCACGGCGTTGAGCCCGAGTTTGAAAGTGTTACTAGGCTTGCCGAGACATTCGACGAATTTCTCACTGCGGCGATGAATGGCCAGTACGACGAACTATTCTTTGGGCGCTAGTTGCCGGGTGCGCACCGGCAGCATCCGCTGGCGCGCAGACGCGGATGCAGCACGTGGGCATCGGCCAGATCGGAAAGCGCGTGCAGAAAGTTGTTCTGATGCATGGCAGACACGAAGCAGCATTCCCGACTCCGGGTGCTGAGCTGGTGTTCTTCAACGCCCCTTTCAACACTGAGAGGCTCGCCCGGATCGAGCAGGTTCACCTCTGGTCACCTCCCGGCGACAAGCTCGAAGCGCTTCCGGAGATCCTCAGGGAAATGCGGGGTCTCAAGACGCTCAGCATCGGGCCGGGATCGATCGCACCGTCGATCATGGATGGACTCGAGGAGGGGCTTCTGCCTGAGAGCATCGAGGCATTGAGCATCCATCTTGGCACGGGGACGTTGGCCTGGCCGGGCGTTGTGCTACCCAATCTGAGGACGCTGTATGTCGACGTGCCGGTGCGCTTCGACACATCAAGCTTCCCCGCGTTGAAAGTACTTATCGCTCTATCCAGACAGGTCATTGAAGAATCTCAGGCAGGCCCTGGCCCTGCCTCTGGAAGAACTGAACATTCTGAATGTCCCCGTGGATGGTGAGATCTTCAACATCCTGTCTGCATCGGCTGGTGGCCTCGAACGCCTGGGACTGTTGGGTGGCACGAAGCTGAAAAGCCTCGATGGCATCGAGACACTTGCCGCGTTGACGTCGGTATGGCTGAAGAATCTGAGTTCGCTGACAGACATCCGTGCACTGGTGGGGCTCGAGCAGCTCAAGAAACTGGATATCCAGTACTGCAAGAAGATTGCCAACATCGAGGTCATCAATGATCTTTCCGCGCTTCGTGAGTTGACGCTCGTGGGTTGCGGAAAGGTGGGTCTGAAGAAAATACAGGCAAAGATCGAATCGCTTCAGAAGCGCACCATCGGGGCGACGACCTAGCCACATTGCATGTGCGGTGCCGGTCTGCTGAGCCAGGTGGATCGGTGCCGCTGCGCACCATCCGGCGGGTTGTGCGAGGCGGTACCGGTGCCCCGGGGACCGCGGAAGCCAGGTGTTCGGGGAAATCGCTCGTCGCGGCGTCGATCCGTGCCCGCTGAAACTGCATGAGGTTCATGCGTGACTGAAACTGCATTCTCCCGCGTTTATGCCTCGGGTTCGTTGGAGGTGAGTGCCCAGGTCCTTCGGGATTTCGGACTGGAACCGTCGACGAGTGAGCTGATGCTTCGGCTGGGGCTTCCTTCACGGCTGCCGGGCGATGTACCTGTTGTTCAGTTCGAAGTGCCCCACGTGGTCGAGATCGATGGCACCGGACTTCTGGCTATCGCGCGAGAGCCATGGGGCGAGGATCTGCTGCTGTGCCTGTCGGCGAGTGGCGAGGTACTTGCCGTGGGCGATGGCGGACGTCAGATCGTGAATGGACGCCTGTCGAGCTTCCTTGGGTTTCTCGAAGCGTATGAGGCATTCCAGGCCCAGGCAAAGGCGGATGATTCCGGTCCGATGGTCTACTCCCAGGCGGAGATGCAGGCCCGGCTGGAGGCATTCGAGCGGGGTGAGATTCCCAAGCGCTCTGCAAAGCCGCGATTCGATCGCAGTAGGGCGATCAGGACGCTGGTGTCGGAGTGGAGGAGGCTTGATGCCGCTGCACTGACGGAAGGGTCACGGTGGTCAATTGTTCTGGAACAGATCCAGGATGGCCTTGTTTGAGATGTCGGTCCTGTAAGGCGACATTCGGGCAGCAGAATCCGGACGACCACTGGGTGGCGTCCGGCAGCAATATCTTCCAGAGCCATCGCGGACGATCACCCGATCAACCCCGATCCGGCCTGCCATGCGTTGAACAGTTCGTCCTCGCTCTGGAGACGTACCATGTCGCCCGTCCTTCGTCGTGTGCTGTGCCTGCTGGCGCTGCTGCTCTGTGCCTTCACCACGGCCGCCCAGACCCACGGTCGTCCGGCCGTCCGCCCGGTTCGTGCGGTCCCGTTGCTGCAGGTCGCGGGCGCCGAGCAGCCCATCGTGCTGAGTCGGGCCTCGATCGAAGGGGAGGTCCAGGCGGGTATCGCCCAGACCCGCGTCACGTTGGAGTTCCATAACCCCAACCGCCGGGTCATGGAGGGCGAGCTGCAGTTCCCGCTGGCTGATGGCCAGCAGATCACCGGCTTCGCCCTGGATATCGATGGCCAGTTGCGCGAGGCGGTGCCCGTGCCCAAGGACCGGGGGCGTCAGGTGTTCGAGGACATCGCGCGTCGCGGCGTCGATCCGGGCCTGCTGGAGCAGACCGCCGGCAATCAGTTCCGCCTGCGCGTCTACCCGTTGCCCGCCGGCGGCAGCCGCCGTGTGCAGCTGGTGCTGCGCGAACCGCTGGCGTTTGCCGGCCACGGCTGGCAATGGATCTTGCCGTTGCAGTTCGCCGCTGGCGCGGCCTCGGTGGAGCTGACCTTGCAGGCGCCGGATGCGGCGACCACGAGCGCAGGGCCGTTCCGCTTCACTGAGGGGCAACTGCATTGGCAGGGCCGAGGCGCCCTGTTGCCGGCGCAGCTGCAGTGGACGCTCCCGGCATCACGTCAGGCACGGGTACAGGTCGCACCGTGGCAGGACGGTCACTATCTGCTGGCACAGCTGCCGGTGCCGGTCGATAACGCGCCGCGTACGCTGCCGACCGATATCGGCCTGCTGTGGGATGGCTCCGGCTCATCAGGCCGGCGTGACCGTTCGCGGGAGTTTGCACTGCTGGACCGTTACTTTGCTGTGCTGGGAAACGGCACGGTCGCGTTGACGGTCCTGCGTGACCGGGCCGAGCCGGTGCGTCGCTTCCGTATCCGCGGCGGTGACTGGTCGGCATTGCGGCAGGCGTTGCAGGCCGTCCGCCCGGATGGCGCCAGCGCGCTGGCGCAGTGGCAGCCGCAGGCAGCCGTGAAGGAGTACCTGCTGGTCAGCGACGGTCTGTTGACCTACGGCCCGCAGGTGTTGCCGACGCTCGCCGCCGACCAGCGCCTGTTCGCGGTCAGCAGTGCGGGCGCACATACCGATGTCGTTCGGCTACGCGGTTGGAGCGAATCGCATGGCGGTCGCTTCGTCGCCCTGGGGACGGATGTCGATGCCGCTGCACGCGAACTGCTGTCTTCGCCGCTGGACGTGCAGGTCGATGCGGGCCGCGGTGTACAGGACGTGGTGATCGACCGTCGCAGTGAAGCCCAGGGCTGGCTGTGGCTGCACTCGCGGCTGGCGGCGGACGGCGTGCCGATGCGGGTCCGCGTCGGCGGCCAATGGCTGGCGCTGCCCGCGACACAGACGAGCGGCAATGGAGAACTGCTGGCCGGCCTGTGGGCGCAGGCGCGGCTGCAGCAGCTGGCCGCCGACCGTCGCGGCAACCGTGAGGCGATGCAGCGCCTGTCGCAGCAGTTCGGTCTGGTTGGTCCGGATACCTCGTTGATCGTGCTGGAGACGCTGGACGATTACCTGCGCTACGCGATCCGGCCTGCCGGCGCGCTGCGGACCGAGTACGACGCCCGCTTTGCACGCGTGGTCGCTGACCGCAGCGCCGCCGAGCGCCGTCGCCTGGACGACATCGCCGCACAGTGGCAGGAGCGCCGGGAGTGGTGGCGCCGCAGCTGGCCGAAAGACACGCCGCCGCAGTTGCAGGGAAAGGCGTTGGACAGGGTTGCCGTCTCTGCTTCGGCCGCTGCGCCGGTAGCGATGCTGGCGGCCGCACCTCCCGCGCCCGCACCGATGCTTGCGGCCGCGGAACGCGACGTCCAGGTGTCGCGTGCACGCGCCCGTCGCTCGGCACCTGCACAGGAAGCCGCACGCGATGCGAGCACGGGGAGCGGCGCTGCAGCGCCAGAGGCCGCAGCGAACAGCGGTGCGCTCGGCATCCAACTGGCCGCATGGCAGCCAGATTCGGCCATTGCCCGGCGCCTGCGCCAGGGGCCGTCCTCGCACCTGTACGACCGCTACCTGGCCGAGCGCGCCGCGCATGCCGACAGCAGTGCGTTCTTTCTCGACGTGGCCGATCTGTTGCTGGAGCAGGGGCAGCGGGATCTGGCCCTGCGCGTGCTGTCCAACCTGGCCGAGATGGACCTGGACAACCGCCATCTGCTGCGCGTGCTCGGCTACCGCCTGATGCAGGCCGACGAACCGATGCTGGCGGTGCCGGTGTTCGAGCAGGTGTTGGCGATGGGCGAGGAGGAGCCGCAGAGCTTCCGTGATCTCGGCCTGGCCCTGGCGGCGGCGGGCCGGCCACAGCAGGCGCTGGCGCCGCTGTACCAGGTGGTGACGCGGCCCTGGGACAGCCGGTTCAACGGCATTGCACTGATCGCGCTGGACGAGCTGACCCAGCTGGTTGCACGCAGCACGCCAGGGCTTGATACCTCGGCCATCGACCCGCGCCTGCTGCAGCCGATGCCGCTGGACCTGCGGGTAGTGCTGTCGTGGGATGCGGACAACAGCGACATGGACCTGTGGGTGACCGACCCGAACGGCGAGCGCGCGTACTACGGCAATCGTCTGACATACCAGGGAGGACAGATGTCACAGGACTTCACCGGAGGCTATGGACCCGAGCAGTTCTCGCTGCGTGATGCCAAGCCGGGCAGGTACAAGGTGGAGGCCAATTATTTCGGCAGTCGCCAGCAGCTGGTGACCGGTGCCACGACCCTGATGCTGCGCCTGACCACCCATTGGGGCACGCCGAAGCAGAAGGACCAGAGGGTGACGATGCGGTTGAAGGATCGTGCCGAAACGGTGCTGGTGGGCGAGTTCGAGGTCAGATAGCGCCGAGCTCAGTTCGGGCAGGCTTGAGTCGGAGCCGGGCATGACCCGGCTCCACGCGATGGTGTCACGGTGCCGTCGCCGCGCCTGCCACCGAAGGCGATGGCGGATGGACGCGCAGGCCGAACAGGGGGCGCAGCCAGCGGACACGACGGATCAGCAGCTCGTGGATCAGCAGGCAGCCGGCGACGGTGCCGGCAACCAGCAGAGCCGGTTCCAGCCAGGGGCCGAGCTGAAGGGGCCGCAGCCAGTAGAGCAGGACGATCAGCACGGTCTGGTGCAGGATGTACCAGCTGAAGACCGCCTCTCGGCAGTAGTCGAGGCCACGCCACGGCTGGTCGAGCGGCACGCGGGCCCAGCCGAACATCGCCAGCAGTGCGCACCAGGTGTACAGGGCCCGGCCGACGCGCTCGGTCTGCGCCCATGGCAGCGACAGCACCGATGGATCGAGCTGGTCAAGGTCGGGCATCCGGCCCAGGGCGCGGATGCCGAGTTCGACCAGCAGCCCGATCACGGCCAGCGCCAACGTCAGGCGCCTGCCGCGCACGAGCAGGTCCCAGCCGCGTTGCCAGCGTGCGGCCCAGAAACCGGCCAGGAACAGGGGCAGGGATTCGGCATGCACGTAGAGGTCGTTCAGCAGCGCATGGGTGGGCGGCCACGCAGGCATCACCACCAGCAGGGCCCAGGCCAGCCAGAGCACCGGCAGCACCAGGCCAATGATCGCGATCAGGCGGTCATCGGGCCGCCATGACGGCAGCCGCGCCCACAGGGCCTGCATCGGACCGGCCAGCGCGATGGCCAGCAGGGTGTAGGGCACCAGGTACGCCAGATACCACAGGTGATTCCAGGCGAACCCGTAGGCTGCGCCGTCGAAATGTGCGCCCGGCCACGGCCGGAACTGCCAGTAACGCCACAGGAAGGCGCCGAGTCCTGGCGTCACATTGCCCTTGTCTACCGCTTCGCAATAGGCCTGCAGCGAGACGACCGCGACGATGCCGAACAACAGCGGCAGCAGCAGGCGTCCGCTGCGTTTCAGTGCGAACCGGGTGCGTCCGTGCCGCGGCAGCGAGAGGCCCAGAGCGATACCCGAGATCACGAACAGCAGTGGCATGCGCCAGCGGTTCAGAGCGATCATCGGCCACTGCAGCCACTCGGCGGTGTAGGCGCTCTTGAGATGGAAGCCCCAGCCATCCACATAGGCCATGGCCGCGTGGTAAAGGATGAGCAGGGCGAAGGCGAGCACGCGGAGCGTGTCGATGTCATGGCGTCGGGTCATGGCCGCAACCGGCAGGAAGGTGACGCCAGACTGCGTCCGCGAAGGTGGGGGCGTAAGCGGCAGGGGGCCACCGGTGCCGCGGTAGTGACCAATGGCGGGCGTGCCGGGATCAACGGGGAGGCTACGCTCGCTCCCTTGATGCACGCTGAGGGACCGCGACGAGATGGATGTCGCAATGGCTCAGGGCAGACTGCCGCGCTGGCGAACGTCAAGTCGTCTGCTGGTGTGGGCCGCGATCCTGTCGGCGACCGCAGTGACGAACGCGCTGGTGCAAGTGATGGATTCCGGGCGCCACGGCACCGCCCTGGCCCTGTGGGAGCCCCTGGTCTGGGAATTCAGCAGCGCCGGAGCGGTGCTGCTGACCCTGCCGCTGCTGTGGTGGGGGTGCCAGCGCTGGCCGTTGCATGTCGACACCTGGAGGCGCCTGCTGCCGCTGTACCTGCTGGCCAGCGTGGGGTGGTCGCTGCTGCACGTGGTGGGGATGATGGTGATCCGCCACCTCGCGTACGCCTCACTGGGCCATCACTACCAGGACGATGACGGCTGGTTGCAGCGCTTTGCCTACGAGTACCTGAAGGATGTCCGCACGTTCGCGTTGTTCGTGGCGCTGGAGCACCTTGCCGGCTGGTTCGGCCGCCGCCGCCAGGGTGAGGCATCCCTGCTGGCCGCGCCGGATGTCGGTCCGCCCGTCGAGCCGGTCGAGCGCCCGCAGCACTTTCTGGTGCGCAAGCTGGGCAAGGAATTCCTGGTCGCCACCGAGGACGTCGAGTACGCCCAGGCCGCTGGCAACTACGTGAATCTGAGGGTCCGCGGCCATGACTATCCGCTGCGGATCACCATGGCGGTGCTGGAACTGCGGCTGGATCCGCTGGTGTTCCTGCGGCCGCATCGCAGCTGGCTGATCAACCGCGGGCAGCTGCGCTCCATCGAGCCGCTGGATGGCGGCGAGGCCCTGCTGCACATGGCCGATGGGGCCAAGATTCCTTGCAGCAGGCGCCAGCTGCCGCTGCTGCGGCAGGCGCTGGCGGGAGGATAGGGGCGGGCGGACCTGCGGAGCGCCCGCCTCCTTCGTGCTTACTTCCTGTCCTTCTTGATCATCGCGTCGATGCGCGCGGCGCGGGCTTCCGAGCCGGGGTGCGACGACATCAGGCCGCCTTCGCTGGACAGCTTGCGGAACATGCTGGCCAGGGCTGCCGGATCATAGTTGTGGCGCTTCATGAACTGGTAGCCGTACTCGTCCGCCGCGCTCTCTTCCTTCTGCGAGAACTGGGCGTTGACGAAACCCTCGGCGAGGTCGCCGAGCTGGCCCTGGCTGAGCTGGGTCAGGTTGCCGTTGCCCGACGCTGCCAGGCCTTCGCGGCCGGCCGATGCGAGCAGCGCGGTGCGCATCTTGGTCTTGCTGTGGCCCAGCTTCACGTGGCCGATTTCGTGGCCGATCACGCCACGCACCTCGTCATCGCTGGCCATGTCCATCAGGCCGGTGTAGACGCGGACGCAGCCGTTGGCCATCGCCCAGGCGTTGACATCGGCGGTCCGGTAGACCTTGAAGTTCAGGTTCAGGCCGTCCTCGTTGGCGAGCCCCTGGGTGATCTTGGCCAGGCGCTGGGCATAGGGATCGTTGGCGGGTGCCAGCTGGTTCTCCTTGTCCATGTAGGCGCAGGCCTGGTCGGCGGCCGCCGAGACCTCTGCGTCGGACAGGGTCAGCGCCTTGCCGGCCTTCAGGCCGGTGCTGGTCAGGCCCTTCAGGTCGATGGCCGACGCATTGGCGGCCAGCAGGCAGGCGGCCAGGCACAGGGTGGAACGCATGATCTTCATTGAAATGGTGCTCCTTGGATTGGGATGGGCCGCGCGTCCCCCTGTTGCCGCGGCGGCCGGGAAGTCTACCGGCTTCAGCCCGGCCCGTGTCCAGCCGCCGGCCGGGCCGCTGGGGTGCCTCGCCGCCTGCCGGGCGCCTGCGTTATCATTGGCAGTCATTTTTTGAACGCACGACCGCCGACATGATCGAACTGAATCCTGTCCGCCAGCGCATCACCGATCTGACCGATCGCGTGCTGTCGCTTCGGGGGTATCTTTGACTACGACGCCAAGAAAGAGCGTCTTGAAGAAGTAACGCGGGAGCTTGAAAACCCCGACGTCTGGAACAACGCCGAGTACGCCCAGAACCTGGGGCGCGAGCGATCCAGCCTGGAAAAGACCGTGGGCGGCATCGCCTCGGTGCTCGATGGCCTGAAGGATGCGACCGAGCTGCTGGAGCTGGCCGAGTCCGAGCAGGACGAGGACACCGCGCTGGCCGTGGTTGCCGATCTGGACAAGCACCAGTCGCACGTCGAGAAGCTGGAGTTCCAGCGCATGTTCTCCGGCGAGATGGACAATGCCGCTGCGTTCGTCGACATCCAGGCCGGTGCCGGTGGTACCGAAGCCCAGGACTGGGCCGAGATCCTGCTGCGCATGTACCTGCGCTGGTGCGAATCGCGTGGCTGGAAGACCGAGCTGATGGAAGTTTCCGGCGGTGATGTGGCGGGCATCAAGTCGGCCACCCTGCGCGTGGAAGGTGACTATGCCTATGGCTGGCTGAAGACCGAGACCGGCGTGCACCGCCTGGTGCGCAAGTCGCCGTTCGACTCGGACAACCGTCGCCACACCAGCTTCACCTCGGTGTTCGTTTCGCCGGAGATCGACGACAACATCGACATCACCATCAACCCGGCCGATCTGCGCACCGACGTCTACCGTTCGTCCGGCGCCGGTGGTCAGCACGTCAACAAGACCGAGTCGGCGGTGCGTATCACCCACATTCCGACCAACATCGTGGTGGCGTGCCAGACGGGCCGCAGCCAGCACCAGAACCGCGACAACGCGATGAAGATGCTGGCCGCAAAGCTCTACGAGCTCGAGATCCAGAAGCGCAACGCGGAGAAGGATGCCGTGGAAGCGACCAAGTCCGACATCGGCTGGGGCAGCCAGATCCGCAATTACGTGCTCGATCAGAGCCGCATCAAGGACCTGCGCACGGGCATCGAGCGTTCCGATACGCAGAAGGTGCTCGATGGTGACCTCGATGAGTTCGTCGAGGCCAGCCTGAAGGCTGGCCTGGCGGTGGGGTCCAAGCGCGTCGATGCCTGATGCGCACGCCTGCGCCGATATCATCGCCTTCCGCAACGGAGGGCGATGATGCGCAGCGAGAGTGAACGCAGGGAGCTCGGCGGTTTCCTCAAGGCCTGCCGCGCCCGTGTCGACCCGGCCACGCTGGGCCTGCCGGCCGGGCGCAGGCGTACCCCCGGCCTGAAGCGCGAGGAAGTGGCGCTGGCGGTGGGGGTCAGTGTCAGCTGGTACACCTGGATCGAGCAGGGACGTGAAGTGCGTGCGTCGCCGGAAGTGCTCGAGCGCCTGGCCCGGGTATTGCGGATGAGCGATGACGAGCGCGCATATGCATTCGCGCTGTCCGGCTATGGCGTTCCGCTGGAGTCGCCAGATGAAAGCGTGACTGATGGCCTGCGCCAGCTGGTGGACGCGATGCAGCCGATCCCGGCCTACGTACGCAACACCCGTTTCGACATCCTGGCCTGGAATCCGGCCATTGCCGAACTGTTCGTCGACTACAGCCAGCTGGCGCCGCATGAGCGCAACACGCTGCGGCTGATGTTCCTGTATCCGCCTTATCGCACGTTGATCCTCAACTGGGAGGAGATGGCCCGGGGCCTGCTGGCCGGCTTCCGCGCGGCGATGGCGCAGGCGCAGGACAAGGCGCCTTTCCTGGCGCTGGCCGAGGACATCGCTGCCCACAGCGATACGTTCCGGCAGTGGTGGCCGGAGCATGATGTGCGCCGCTTCGATGAGGGGGCGAAGAAGCTGAACCACCCCACGCGCGGGTTGCTGGACCTGCAGTACGTGGCGCTGGTGCCGGAGAGCCGGCACGACCTGTCGTTGGTCACCTACCTGCCGCGAAAGTAGGTGGGGCGGCAGGGCTGCGCCCTGCACCCGCAGAGGCTTCAAGCCAAGGCAACAGCAACAGCAACAGCGTGCATTCCGTGGGATGGCGGGGCGGCGTCGAAGTGCGGGGACGCCGTGAACCCGTCCATGGGGGCTTGGCAGCCGCATCCATGCGGCTGACACCCCGCACTCCGACGCCGCCCCGCCTCTGACAATTTCCCGCGGCTGTGGGTGGGTGTCGACCTTGGTCGGCACATCTTTCAGATATCGAAATTCATTTGGAGCCAGATCCGTTCCGACAGATCGCGGGAAACTGTCGAAGGCGGGGTGGGGCCGATGGCGGGAGTGTCCGCGGCATGGATGCCGCGGCCAAGCCCCCATGGATGGGTTCACGGCGTCTCCCGCCATCGGCCCCACCCCGCCATCCCGCAGGAAACCAGCTTCTGCTGTGGCTTGGCTGTGGCTTGGCGTGGCTTGGGGGGCAGGGCGCAGCCCTGCCGACAACCCCATTCAGGCAGGTAAGTGCAGGTCACAGGATAAGCAGACGCCTTGTTGCGCGGCAGCTTCGGGTCCACATTCCTGACAGGAGACGGGCAATCGGCCCGTTGCCGAGACAACAGGAGCCCTGCATGTCCGCTGCCCCCGCCATTGCGATTTCCCTCGATCCGGCCACCGGCCAGGAAATCGCCCGCCATCCCTTCGTTACCGACGCCGAGCTGGAGGTGATTCTCGATCGAGGCCAGGCCGGCTTTGCCGCCTGGAGCGCGCAGTCGCTGGAGCAGCGCGCCGATGTACTGCGTGCGATGGCCGCGGTCCTGCGCCGCGACCGCGAATCGCTTGCGGCGCTGGCCACCGCCGAGATGGGCAAGGTCCATGCCGAATCGTTGGCCGAAATCGAGAAGTGCGCGGTGCTCTGCGAGTGGTATGCGGATAACGGCGCACAGTACCTGCGCGACGAGCCGACGCTGGTTCCCGATGACAAGGCCTACGTGTCCTACCTGCCACTGGGCGTGGTGCTGGGCATCATGCCGTGGAATTTCCCGTACTGGCAGGTGATGCGCGCAGCGGTGCCGATCCTGATGGGAGGCAATGGTTTCCTGCTCAAGCCGGCCGAGAACATCGTCGGTACCGCCCATCTGCTCGACGCCGCCTGGCGCGACGCGGGCCTGCCGGATGGCACCTTCATCGCCGCCAACATCAGCCGTGAGGGCACCAGCCGTGCCATCGCCGATGACCGCATCGCAGCCGTCACCCTGACCGGCAGCGTCGGCGCAGGCCGCAGCATTGCCGCGCAGGCCGGGCAGGCATTGAAGAAGGTCGTGCTGGAACTGGGGGGCTCGGACCCCTTCATCGTGCTGGACGATGCCGACCTCGACGCGGCGGTGGATGCGGCACTCGCCTCGCGCTTCCAGAACACCGGACAGGTCTGCATCGCCGGCAAGCGCATCATCGTCGAGGACGGCGTGTACGACCGTTTCGTGGCGCAGTTCTGCGCGAAGGTGCAGGCGCTGACCGTCGGTGATGGCCGTGAACCCGGCAACCGCATCGGTCCCATGGCCCGGCAGGACCTGCTCGAGCAGCTCGATGCGCAGGTGCGTGCATCGGTAGAGGCCGGCGCGCAGCTGCTGGTCGGCGGTCATCAGCTGGATCGTCCGGGCAGCTTCTATGCCCCCACGGTGTTGGCCGGTGTCGAGCCGGGCATGCAGGCGTTCGATACCGAGACCTTCGGCCCGGTGGCTTCGATCAGCCGCGCACGCGATGCCGATCATGCGGTGGTGCTGGCCAACCAGAGCGAATTCGGCCTCAGCGGCAACCTGTGGAGCGGCGATCGCGAGCGCGCGATGCGGTTGGCACGCAGGCTGCAGACCGGGGGCGTGTTCGTCAACGGCTTCTCCGCGTCCGACCCGCGCGTGCCGATCGGTGGCGTGAAGAAGAGTGGCTTCGGCCGCGAGCTGTCGCATTTCGGCATCCGCGAGTTCGTGAACGCGCAGACCGTGTGGTTCGACCGTCGTTGACGCACGGCTTGCATCCTTCCTGTAACGATCCACCACCAGTCCAGTGAAGAGGGACGGCATTCCCATGTCCAAGGGTTCAGATCTGCTTGTCGCGGCGCTCGAGAACGAGGGCGTCGAACGTATTTTCGGTATTCCCGGCGAAGAAAACCTCGATGTCGTCGAGTCGCTGCGCCATTCCAGCATCGAGCTGGTCATCACCCGCCATGAGCAGGCGGCGGTGTTCATGGCGGCCACCTACGGACGCCTGACCGGCAAGCCGGGCGTGTGCCTGGCCACGCTCGGCCCGGGTGCCCTCAACTTCACCACCGGTGCGGCCTACGCGCTGCTGGGGGCATGGCCGGTGATCATGATCACCGGGCAGAAGGGCATCGTCGCCAGCAAGCAGGCGCGCTTCCAGATCGTCGACATCGTCAGCACGATGAAGCCGCTGACCAAGCAGGCGCGGCAGATCGTATCGGCGCGCACCATCCCGACCATCGTCCGCGAGGCATTCCGTGTCGCGCAGGAAGAACGTCCGGGCCCGGTCCTGCTGGAACTGCCGGAGGACATCGCGGCCACTGAAGTCGAGGATGTGGCAATGATCCCGACGCATGCGGTGGATCGACCGATCGCCAGTCCCGAGGCGCTCGATCGCGCCGCGCAGATCATCCGGAATGCGAAGCGTCCGCTGCTGATGATCGCCTCCGCGGCGTCACGACCGCAGTCCAGCGACGCGCTGTCAGCCTTCGTACTGCGTGCCGGCATTCCCTTCTTCACCACGCAGATGGGCAAGGGTGCGGTGGCGGGCGGATCAGGCCTGTACATGGGGACCGCCGCGCTGACCGAACGCGACTATGTGCACATGGCCATCGACCAGGCCGACGTGATCGTCACCATCGGCCATGAAGTGACCGAGAAGCCGCCTTTCGTGATGCGGCCCGGCGGACCGACCGTCATCCACATCGGCTATTCGCAGGCGGCGGTCGAGCAGGTCTACTTCCCGCAGGTGGAGGTGATCGGCGATATCGGCCGTTCGCTGACCCAGCTGGCCGACCGCATCGAAGGCCAGGTGGCCCATGCCGATGCGCTGCTGCCGCTGCGGGCCACCATCCTCGACCATCTCGCCGACCGTGCCGAAGAGGCCCGGTTCACCCCGCAGCGGCTGGTCCACGACGTGCGCCGGGTGATGCCGCCCGACGGCATCGTGGCGCTGGACAATGGCATGTACAAGATATGGTTCGCGCGCAATTACCGCACCCAGGTAGCCAATACGCTGCTTCTGGACAATGCGCTTGCCACGATGGGTGCGGGCCTGCCTTCGGCGATCATGGCCTCGATCCTGTACCCGCAGCGCCGGGTGCTGGCGGTGTGTGGCGACGGCGGCTTCATGATGAACAGCCAGGAGCTGGAAACCGCGCGGCGGCTGGGGCTGAACCTGGTGGTGCTGATCCTCAACGATGGTGCCTACGGCATGATCCGCTGGAAGCAGGCGGTGGATGGCTTCACCGACTATGGGATGACCTTCGGCAATCCGGACTTCGTCAGGTACGCCGAGGCCTATGGTTGCAAGGGCCACGAAGTGACGGCCATCGAGCAGTTCATCCCGACGCTGGAGGCGGCGTTCAACGAAGGTGGGGTGCACCTGGTGTCGGTGCCGATCGATTACTCGGAGAACGAGCGGGTGCTGGTGGATGAGCTGCGCCGGGCGTTCCCGGGGAATGCCTGAGGTAGCGCCGGGCCACGCCCGGGGATTCCTGCCGACTGACCGCCGGGCATGGCCCGGCGCTACCGGGCCGTGGGCGCCGGCCAGGGCCGGGGCAGGGTGGTTTTGCTATGCTGTGCAGCCGGCCGTGCCGGGCGCAAGACTCCCCCAACTACACGATTCCCGCAGATCCATGAGCGAAGCTACCGAAACCCCTTCCGTCGACGAAAACAAGTTGATCGCCGAGCGCCGCGAGAAACTCAAAGCGCTGCGCGGGCAGGGGATCGCGTACCCGAACGACTTCCGTCGCGAGGACTTCGCCGGCCAACTGCAGGACGAGTACAGCGACGCCGAAACCTGGACCGCCGAGGCCCTGGAAGCCAATGGCCGCCAGGTGCGCATGGCCGGACGCCTGATGGCCAAGCGCATCATGGGCAAGGCCAGCTTCGCCCAGATCCAGGACGAGTCCGGCCGCATCCAGCTGTTCCTGCAGGGCGCGGCCCTGGGCGATGACTACGCTGCCTTCAAGGGCTGGGACGTGGGTGACATCATCGCCGTCGAGGGCGGCCTGACCCGTACCCGTACCGGCGAACTGTCGGTCAAGGCCGCAACGATCCGACTGCTGACCAAGTCGCTGCGTCCGCTTCCGGACAAGTGGCATGGCCTGGCCGACGTCGAGCAGCGCTACCGCCAGCGTTACGTCGATCTGATCGTGACCCCGGAGTCGCGCGCGGTGTTCATCAAGCGCTCGAAGATCATCCGTGCCATGCGCGCGTGGCTGGACAACCGCGACTTCCTCGAAGTCGAGACGCCGATGATGCATTACATCCCCGGCGGTGCGGCGGCCAAGCCGTTCACCACCCACCACAACGCGCTGGACCTGGACCTGTACCTGCGCGTGGCGCCCGAGCTGTACCTGAAGCGCCTGACCGTCGGCGGCCTGGAGCGGGTGTACGAAATCAACCGCAATTTCCGCAATGAAGGCGTCAGCACCCGGCACAACCCGGAGTTCACCATGATGGAGCTGTACGAGGCCTACGCCACGTACAACGAGATCATGGACCTGACCGAAGGCGTGATCCGGGACGTGGCCAGGACGGTGAACGGCACGACCGAGGTGGAGTGGGACGGCGCGAAGATCGATCTGGGCCCGGCGTTCCGCCGCTGGCGGATGGACGAGGCCGTGCGGCACCACAATCCGGAGATCTCCGCTGCCGACTGCACCGACCGCGAAGCGCTGCTGCGGCACTGCGAGCGCCTGAAGATCAAGGTCAAGCCGTCCTACGGCTGGGGCAAGCTGCTGCTGGAGATCTTCGAAGCCACCGTCGAGCACACCCTGATCCAGCCCACCTTCATCACCGATCATCCGGTGGAGGTCTCGCCGCTGGCGCGTGCCAACGACAACGACCCCGGCTACACCGATCGCTTCGAGCTGTTCGTGAACGGCAAGGAGCTGGCCAACGGCTTCTCCGAGCTGAACGACCCGGAGGATCAGGCCCAGCGTTTCCAGGCCCAGGTGGCCGCCAAGGAGGGGGGCGATGACGAGGCCATGCACTACGACGCCGACTACATCCGCGCGCTGGAGTACGGCATGGCGCCGACCGGCGGCCTCGGCATCGGCGTCGACCGCCTGGTGATGCTGCTGACCGGCAGCAGCTCCATCCGCGACGTGCTGCTGTTCCCGTACATGCGTCCGGAGCACTGAGCCGGGGTTTTGTGACTCCCGTTTGTGCGCGCCGTCCCGAAACGGGACGGCGCAATTGACGTCTCTGGCACTCGGCGTATCGTAATTGCACTACCTTGACGCCGGCTATGGCTTGATCGGTGACGGGGAAGAGCGCAATGTGGAGAGCCCGCTTCACAATGTGACCACGATCATGAACCGGGACGCATGACACGGGAGTCAGTCCGATGCAGGGTGCCAGCGTGCGCAGCGGCAGCGTTTCCACGCCTGCTGATGACCAAGCGTGGTCGAGAAACCAGGCGGAGTACACGTTGAACATCGTCATCGTCGATGACCAGACCTCCGCGCGGACGATGCTGCGGCACGTCATCGAGGACATCGCGCCGGAACTGAGCGTGCATGACTTCGGCGATCCCCTGACCGCGCTGGCCTGGTGCGAATCGCACCCGGTCGACCTGCTGCTGCTCGACTACCGCATGCCGGAAATGGACGGGCTGGAATTCGCCCGCCGCTTCCGGCGCCTGCCCAAACATCGCGACATCCCCGTGATCCTGATCACCGTGGTGGGCGACGAGCCGATCCGGCAGGCCGCGCTGGAGGCAGGCGTGATCGACTTCCTGGTCAAGCCGATCCGCCCGCGCGAACTGCGGGCGCGCTGCTACAACCTGCTGCAGCTGCGCCAGCAGACCGAGAACGTGAAACAGCGCGCGCTGTCACTGGAACAGCGCCTGCTCGCCAGCATGCACGAGGTCGAGGAGCGGGAGCGCGAGACCTTGTCGCGATTGGCTCGTGCGATCGAGTTTCGTGACGCCGGCACCAGTGCCTACCTGGAGCGGATGGCCCGCGTGGCCGGGCTTATCGCCGAGCAGCTGGGCCTGCCGGAAGACGAGGTGCGGCTGATCGAGATGGCGGCGCCCCTGCACGACATGGGCAAGATCGCCATACCGGATGCGGTGCTGCTCAAGCAGGGCAAGCTCAATGAAGAGGAGCTGGCGATCATGCGCCGTCACCCGCGCATCGGCCATGAACTGCTCAGCGGCAGCCAGAACCGCTTCATCCAGGTCGGTGCGCTGATCGCGCTGCGCCACCATGAACGCTACGACGGCAGTGGTTACCCCGATGGGCTGGTAGGCGAAGCGATTCCACTGGAAGCGCGCATCGTTGCCGTCGCCGATGTCTTCGACGCCCTGATTTCCCCGCGTCCATACAAGGAAGCCTGGACGATGGAAGCAACGCTGGCCTATCTGTATGCCCAGCGTGGCCGCCTGTTCGACCCCCGCTGCGTGGATGCGCTGCTGCGGGGCCGCCAGCAACTGCTGGACATCTGCGCGCAGCACTCGACGGCCTCCACGCGACCGGGTGGATGAGATGCAGGACCTGTTCGCACGGCTGAAGCGCCGGCTGTCGCAGCGGCCCGACTCCGAGCACGGGCAGGTGATAGTGCGGATCGCGCTGATCTCGCTGATCCTGGTTTACGTACTGCTGTCCGGGGCCCGGATGCATCGCCTGGAGCAGTACCAGGGCGTGCTCGTGACCGTGCTGACCGGGCTGTCGATATCCCTGCTGCTGTTCGCCTGGTTGCTGTGGAAGCCGGGGCGCTCCGATGCGCGCAGGGTGGTCGGCATGGTCGCCGACTATGGGTTGATGACGGTCGGCATGGTGCAGATGGGCGAGCCTCTGGCCTGGGTCTATGCGGTGGTGATGTGGGTCACGGTGGGCAATGGCCTGCGCTTCGGCAACCGCTACCTGGGCGTGGCGATTGCCATGGCCCTGGTCAGCTTCGGTACCACCGTGCTGTTGACACCGTATTGGCGTGACAACCCCAGCCTGGCCGTGCCCCTGTGGCTGGGCCTGGTGGCGGTTCCGCTGTGCTGCTCCTCCCTGTTGCGACGACGGATGCGACATCCCCCCATGGACACTCCTGCCGTTGAATCCTCCCCGGCCCGGTCGCTGCTGGCCCGGGTGAAGCAACGGCTGTCCGGACGCGAGGACAGCGAGCACGCGCAGAACCTGATCCGCATCGTGATCACCGCGCTGTTCATCAGCTATCTCGGCTGGCGCTACCTGAGCGCGGGTGGCGAGACGCTGACCACGACGTGGCTGATCCTCGCCTTCGAGCTGGCCATCTCGGCGGGCCTGCTGGTGGCGATCCTGGTCGATCCCGGGGTGTCACACGTCCGCCGCGTGATCGGCATGCTGACCGACTACACCTGCATGGCCTGGATCATGACCATCCAGGGTGAGCCGGCAGCTCCGCTGTACGCGGTGATGCTGTGGGTCACGATCGGCAACGGCATGCGCTACGGCAGCACCTACCTGCGGGTGGCAACCGCAATGGGGTGTCTGGCTTTCCTGTGTACCGTGATGCTGTCGCCCTACTGGCGCAGCCACGACTACCTCGGCTGGGGCCTGCTGCTGGGCCTGGGCGCGATTCCGCTGTACTTCGATTCGCTGCTGCATGCCTTGACCCGTGCGGTGGCCGAAGCGCGCCAGGCCAACGAAGCCAAGAGCCGTTTCCTGGCGAACATGAGCCACGAATTCCGTACGCCGCTCAACGGCCTGGCCGGCATGACCGAAGTGCTGGCCACCACGCGGCTGGATGAGGAGCAGCGCGAGTGCCTCAGCACCATCCAGGCGTCCACCCGCAGCCTGCTGGCGCTGGTGGAGGAGGTGCTGGACATCTCGGCGATCGAGGCCGGCAAGGTCCGGGTGGAATGGCATGAGTTCGCGCTGGCCGACGTGCTGCAGGCGATCAACCTGATCCTCACCCCGCAGACGCGTTCCAAGTCATTGGAGTATCGCGTCGACGTGGACGACAACGTTCCGCCACGGTTGTTCGGCGACGCCCGCCATCTGCAGCAGATTCTGCTGAATCTGATGGGCAACGCGGTGAAGTTCACCGACAGTGGCTTCGTCCATCTGCGTGTCAGCAGCCATGACGAGCGTGGCAGCGAGCGTGCCCGGCTGCGTTTCGAGATCCTCGACAGCGGCATCGGCGTACCCGTGGCCCTGCGCAGCCGCCTGTTCAACGCCTTCGAGCAGGCCGACGTCGGCCTGGCCCGCCGCCATGAAGGCACCGGACTGGGTACGGCGATCGCCAAGGGGCTGGTCGAATCGATGGGCGGGCAGGTCGGTTACCTGCCGAACACCCCGCGCGGCAGCGTGTTCTGGGTGGAAATCGCGCTGGACGTGGCGCCGACGCCGGACGTGCAGGGCGAGCTGCCGGAGGGCGGCAACGTCATTGCGTTCTCCAATCCATTCCTGCGCCATCGAGCCCGTGTACGCAGCCTGCGGGTGCTGGTTGCCGATGACCATGCCGCCAACCGCATGGTGCTGCAGCGGTTGCTGGAGAAGGCCGGCCACAAGGTCACATGCGTCAATGGTGGGGTCGAGGTGCTCGACGCTCTCGAGCAGGCCAATTACGACGCAGCCATCGTTGATCTGCACATGCCCGGCATGAGCGGCCTGGACCTGCTCAAGCAGCTGCGGGTGATGCAGGCCAGTGGCCTGCCGTATGTGCCGGTGATGGTGCTCAGCGCCGATGTCACCCCGGAATCCATCCTGCGCTGTGAGCAGGCAGGTGCACGTGCATTCCTGGCCAAGCCGGTCGTCGCGACGCGTCTGCTGGAGGTGTTGGCCGATGTGGCCGCCAACACGCGTACCGAGCCGGGCATCCAGTCGGTACCGGCCATGGAGGTCGGTGACGGCGTACTCGACACCGCCGTGCTGGACGAGCTGGCGTCACTGGGCATGGGCGATGGCTTCGAACGCAAGTTCATCGACCAGTGCCTGGTCGATGTGGACGCGAGCATGGCGCAGATGCAGGCCTGTGGCGAGCGGCTGGACTGGGAGGACTTCCGCGAACACGCCCACGCCCTGCGTGGCGTGGCGAGCAACCTGGGCCTGGTCCAGGTTGCTGCCGCCAGTGGCGAGATGATGCGCATGGCCGACTGGCAATTGAAGGCCGAGTGGACAATGCGCCTGTCCAGCCTGGTAGGTGCACTGCGCATCGGCAGGAAAGCGCTGGCGTCCCGCGTCGCAGGCATCCAGCAACGCGACGACGGGGAACGCACGCCCTCCTGACCGCGAGGTCTGTCAGCCCGCCTCGCCATTGCGGCGGGCCTGGGCGCGGACCAGCCGGTCCATGGTCCGCAGCGACTTCTCGCCCAGCTGCATGGCGGTGTCGACCCAGATCTCGGTGATGCGCATCATTTCGTGCAGCGGCACCATGGTGGCGATCTCGTTCACTTCGCGCATCGCCGCCCAGGCGTGCGGAATGCGCCGGCTGTCCCGGATCACCTGTTCGACCGCCGCAACGCCTTCGCCCACCGGCACGACGACATCCACCAGGCCCATGTCCTTCAACTGCCGGGCGGTGAAGAGGTTGCCCTCCAGCATGATCTTCTCGGCCAGCCGCGGGCTGACCCGCTGGCACAGGAAGGAGTAGGCGCCCATGCCCGGGAACAGGTCGAACAGCACCTCCGGCAGTCCCATCAGCACGCCTTCTTCGGCGACGATGGTATGGCAGCTAAGCGCGGCCTCGAAGCCGCCGCCCAGTGCATTGCCCTGGACCAGCGCGATGCTGTGGGCGCGTGCGCCCAGCCCGGCGTGGAACGCATGCACGCCGCGCACGCAGCGCTGCGCATAGTCGAGCAGGCGGGCACGGTCGCCCTCGCGGATCAGCCGGCAGAACAGTTCCAGGTCGCCGCCCAGGTTGAATACGTCACTATCGGAGGCCAGGACCACGTGAGGCGAGAGAACGTGGGCGGCACTGAGACGGTCTCCCAGTTCACGCTGATAGTCGACGATGTCGTCTACCAGGCGTGAGGCAAAGCACGGGCGGCCCGGCTGGTTGACCAGGTTCGCATGCATGTGGATCCAGTAGACATCCCGTTCGGTTTCCTCGGTGATGCGCAGGGTCGGGTGCTGCGACGGGCGGGTGATGATAGGGCGTACTGCAGACATGGGTGTTCTCCGAGTGACCGTCCGGCCAACCGCAGAGCGGACGGAGAGATGGAATGTGAGGGAGTGGGCGGAACGTGCGGTGGCGAGTGATTCTATGCACCGCTCGTGAACCGCCTGCAAGCGGCCGCCGCCCGCGCTGGCCGCCAACGAAAAGGGCCCCGCCGTCGCCGGCGGGGCCCTGATCTGCGTCGAACCGTGGAAACCCTTACTGCGCGGGCGTATCGCGCAGCTCGCGACGGAGGATCTTGCCGACATTGGTCTTCGGCAGTTCCTTGCGGAACTCCACGATGCGCGGGTGCTTGTAACCGGTCAGATTTGCCCGGGCATGCTCCTTGACCATTTCGGCGGTCAGGTTCGGATCCTTCTTCACGATCACCACCTTGACCACTTCGCCGGACTTCTCGTCCGGCACGCCGACCGCGGCCACTTCCAGCACGCCGGGCATCATCGCGATGACGTCTTCGACCTCGTTCGGATACACATTGAAGCCGGACACCAGGATCATGTCCTTCTTGCGGTCGACGATGTAGAAGAAGCCCCGTTCATCCATCCTCGCCATGTCGCCGGTATGCAGCCAGCCGTCACTGTCGATCGCCTGGGCGGTCTCTTCGGGGCGCTGCCAGTAGCCCTTCATCACCTGCGGGCCCTTGATGCACAGCTCGCCCACCTCACCCAGCGGCAGGATGTTGCCGTTGTCGTCCTTGATGCACGCATCGGTGGACGGGATCGGCAGGCCGATGGAGCCGTTGTACTCCGGCAGGGTAAGCGGGTTGATGCAGGCGGCCGGCGAGGTTTCGGTCAGGCCGTAGGCCTCGACCAACGTCACCCCGGTAACCTTCTTCCAGCGCTCGGCCACAGCGCGCTGCACCGCCATGCCGCCGCCCAGGGTGAACTTCACCGACGAGAAATCGATCTCATCGAAACCGGGCGTATTGAGCAGACCGTTGAACAGCGTGTTGACGCCGGTGATGGCGGTGAAGCGCGTGCCCTTGAGCTCCTTGACGAAGCCCTTCATGTCGCGCGGATTGGTGATCAGGTGATTGCAGCCGCCGAACTTCATGAAGACCAGACCGTTCGCGGTCAACGCGAAGATGTGGTACAGCGGCAGCGCGGTGATGATCACTTCCTTGCCCGGCTCGATGCCGGAGGTCGACAGCCATGCCGAGGCCTGCTGCATGTTGGCGATCAGGTTGCGGTTGGTCAGCATCGCGCCCTTGGCCACGCCGGTGGTGCCGCCGGTGTACTGCAGGAACGCCACGTCGTCGTGGTCGATCTCGACCTCGGGCAGGGTGTGGCGGCTGCCGAGCTTGAGTGCCTGCTTGAAGCGGATGGCGCCCTTCACGTGATAGTTGGGCACCATCTTCTTGACGTACTTCAGCACGAAGTTGACGATCGCGCCCTTCGCGCCGAGCAGATCGCCCAGGCCGGTGGTGACCACCTGCCTGACCGGCGTGTCGGCGATGACCTGCTGGACGGTATCGCCGAAGTTGTCGACCACCACCAGCACCGAGGCGCCGGCGTCGACCAGCTGGTGCTTGAGTTCGCGTGCGGTATACAGCGGGTTGACGTTGACCACGGTCAGGCCCGCACGCAGCACGCCGAAGGTGGCGACCGGGTACTGCAGGCAGTTGGGCATCATCAGGGCGACGCGGTCGCCCTTCTTGAGCTTGAGCTCACCCAGCAGGTAGGCCGCGAACTGGTCAACCAGCGCATCGGTCTCGCCATAGGTGAGGACCTTGCCGAAACTGGAGTAGGCGGGGCGGTCGCGGTACTTGGCGACGGAGGCGTCGAAGACGGAGGCTACCGAATGGAATTCGTTGACGTCGATCTCGGCGGGAACGCCTTTCGGATAGCTCTGCAGCCAGGGACGATCCAGACTCATATTCCCCCTCCAGGAATCGTGATTGTTGGGTCCGACCCTGAGCGTACTGACAGCGGCCGGTCATTGCAGCATACCCCGCCGTAGGGGAAACGCGAAGAGGGCATCGCGCGACGGCCTGTGCGATCGCGTCAAATGCCGCCGGGCATGGCCCCGCGCCACCGAACTGGCAGCGCTGGGCCATGCCCGGCGGGTGTTTCAGGGTGCGTGCGGTGCTCAGCCCTGCCTGCGCACCGGCGCACCATTGGCCTTGTAGTAGGGCGCGGTGCTGCGGGGCAGCGGCGCACGGCCGCGGATCACGTCGGCGAGCTTTTCGGCGATCATGATGGTCGGCGCGTTGAGATTGCCGGTCACCACCTGCGGCATGATCGAGGCGTCGACGATGCGCAGGGCCTCCAGACCATGCACGCGGCCCTGGCCGTCCACCACCGCCATCGGATCATCGGCGTGGCCCATCTTGTTGGAGCAGGACGGGTGGTATGCCGTTTCAGCATGCTCACGGACGAACGCGTCGATCTGCGCATCGGTCTGCAGTGCACTGCCCGGCGAAATCTCGCGGCCGCTGTATGGAGCCAGTGCCGGCTGCGCGAAGATCTCGCGGGTGATGCGGATCGCCGCGCGGAACTCGCGCCAGTCCTGGTCGTGCGACATGTAGTTGAACAGGATGCTCGGATGCTCGCGCGGATCCTTGGAGCGGACATGGATGCGGCCCCGGCTGGGCGAGCGCATCGAGCCGACATGCATCTGGAAGCTGTGTGCCTTGATCGGATTGGACCCGTTGTAGTTGATGGCCACCGGCAGGAAGTGATACTGCAGGTTGGGCCAGTCGAACTCGGCATCGCTGCGGATGAAGCCGCCGGCCTCGAACTGGTTGCTGGCGCCGATACCGGTGCCCAGGAACAGCCATTCAGCGCCGATTGCCGGCTGGTTGTACAGCTTCAGCGCCGGCGCCAGCGAGACCGGCTTCTTGCATTCGTACTGGAGATACATCTCCAGGTGATCCTGCAGATTGGCGCCGACGCCCGGCAGGTGATGCACCAGGTCGATGTCGAGGCTGCGCAGCAGATCGGCCGGGCCCACGCCGGAGCGCTGCAGGATCTGTGGCGAGGCGATGGCGCCGCCGCACAACAGCACCTCGCGGCGGGCAGTGGCACGCTGCGGCTGGTCGTTGCGCAGCCACTGCACACCCACCGCGCGCTTGCCGGAGAACAGGATGCGGTCGGTCAGCGCGTGGGTGACGATGGTCAGGTTCGGGCGCGGCCTGGCCAGATCCAGATAGCCGCGGGCGGTGCTGGAGCGGCGGCCCTTCGGCGTGACCGTGCGGTCCATCGGGCCGAAGCCTTCCTGCTGGTAGCCGTTGAGGTCATCGGTGCGCGGATAGCCTGCCTGCACGCCGGCTTCAACCATGGCTGCGAACAGTTCGTTGTTGCCGGCCTTGGGGGTGGTCACCCGCAGCGGGCCATCGCCCCCGTGGTAATCGTTGGGGCCGATGTCGCGGGTCTCGGCCTTGCGGAAGTAGGGCAGGCAGTCCAGATAGGTCCAGTCGTCCAGGCCGGGCATGCTCGCCCAGTTGTCGTAGTCCATCGCGTTGCCGCGGATGTAGCACATGCCGTTGATCAGCGACGAACCGCCCAGGCCTTTGCCACGGCCGCAGTCCATGCGGCGGTTGTTCATGAAGGGCTCTGGATCGGTCTTGTAGGCCCAGTTGTAGCGCTTGCCCTGCAGCGGAAACGCCAGCGCCGCCGGCATCTGGGTGCGGAAGTCGAGCCGGTAGTCCGGGCCACCCGCTTCCAGCAGCAGTACGCTCACATCGGCATCTTCGGTCAGGCGGGTGGCCAGCACGTTGCCGGCCGAACCGGCGCCGATGATGATGTAGTCGTACTCGTTATGGGTGCTCATGGTTGTTCTCCTTCAGGCCGGGACACGCTGCAAACAGGCGTCCCGGCGGAATGTCGGATCGGCGCGGTGGCCGGACGAGGGGCGCGGCTCAGAACACGCTGGCGTAGTCGCCCAGTTCGACCTGCACCGACTTGATGCGGGTGTAGTGGCCCAGGGTCGAGAGGCCGTTCTCGCGGCCGACACCGGACTCCTTGTAGCCACCCACCGGCATTTCGGCTGGCGATTCGCCCCAGGTGTTGATCCAGCAGATGCCGGCTTCCAGGCGATGGATGATGCGGTGGGCGCGGCTGATGTCCTTGCTGACCACGCCGGCGGCGAGGCCGAAGGTGGTGTCGTTGGCGCGGCGGACCACTTCATCTTCGCTGTCATAGGCAAGGATGCTCATGACCGGCCCGAAGATCTCTTCCTTGACGATGGTCATGTCGTCGCGGCAGTCGGAGAACACGGTCGGCAGCACATAGGCGCCCTGGGCCAGCGTGCCGTCGGTGGCACGGCCGCCGCCGATCAGCAGGCGCGCGCCTTCGGTCTTGCCGGTTTCGATGTAGCGCAGCACGTTCTCCATGTGCGGGAAGCTGGTCAGCGGGCCGAAGTTGGTGTCCGCGGCCATCGGATCGCCGATGCGGATGCGCTTGACGCGCTCGACCACGGCGGCCTCGAACGCGGCCAGCATGCCGCGCGGCACAAACACGCGGGTGCCATTGGTGCACACCTGGCCGGAGCTGAAGAAATTGGCCATCACCGCGATGTCGGCGGCGCGGTCGAGATCGGCGTCATCGCAGATCACCAGCGGCGATTTGCCGCCCAGTTCCATGGTCACTTCCTTCAGCGAGGAGGAGGCGGCTGCAGCCATCACCTTCTTGCCGGTGGCCACGCCGCCGGTGAAGGAGATCTTCTCGATCACCGGATGTTCGGTGAGCCAGTTGCCGATTTCGCGACCGGGGCCCTGCACGACATTGAACACGCCGGCCGGCACGCCGGCTTCGGTGTAGATCTCGGCAAGCCGGATGGCGGTCAGCGGCGTGACCTCGGACGGCTTGAACACCATCGCATTGCCGGCGGCCAGCGCCGGCGCCGACTTCCACAGGGCGATCTGGATCGGGTAGTTCCAGGCACCGATGCCGGCGACCACGCCCAGCGGTTCACGGCGGGTGTAGAAGAAGCTGGATTCGCGCAGCGGCAGCTGGATGCCTTCGATGGCGGTCGCCAGGCCGGCGTAATACTCCAGCACATCGGCGCCGGTGACGATGTCCACCGTGGTGGTTTCCGCCAGCGCCTTGCCGGTATCGAGCGTTTCCAGGCGGGCCAGTTCGTCATTGCGCTCGCGCAGGATCTCCACGGCGCGGCGCAGGATGCGCGAACGTTCCATGGCGGTCATTGCCGCCCATGCCTTCTGGCCTTCGGTGGCGCTTTCGACGGCGCGTTCGACGTCGGCCTGGCTGGCGACCTGCACCTCGGCGATGACCTCACCGGTGGCGGGGTTGACCGTGGCGAAGGTCTTGCCGCTGGTGGCATCGACCCGGCGGCCATGGATGTAGAGCTGTTGGACGGGCAGGGTGGTCATGGGGCGTACTCCTCGAAAGGGGGCGGGAAGCTGAAAGCGCTTATAGCGCGTCGGCCTGCAACTGGAAGTCGATGTAGCCGTAGGCGATGCGTCGGGCCTTGTCAGCATCGAAGGCGCCGCCGACCAGGCTGCCGCGCAGCCAGAGGCCATCGATCATCGCGGCCAGGCCGCGGGCGGCGAGGCGTGCCTGTGGGCGTGGCAGCACGCGGTTGAACTGGTGGCACAGGTTGGAGAACAGGCGCTGGTCGTTGGCATGCTGCAGGCGCGCCAGTTCCGGCTGGTGCATGCTCGCGGCCCAGAAGGTGAGCCAGACACGCATCGCGGTGCCATTGATCTGGCTGTCATCGAAGTTGCCATCGACGATGGCGCGCAGCTGGTCGCGGGGATCGTCGCCGACCCCGGCCCGGCAGCGGGCGACCGCGTCCCGCAGTTCGCGCAGGATCTGCCGCATCGCAGCGTTGAGCAGGCCGTCCTTGTCGCCGAAGTAATGGGCGACGATGCCGCTGGACAGCCCGGCCTTTCTGGCGATGGTGGCGACGGTGGCATCGGCCATGCCCATTTCGTCGATGGTCTGGAAAGTGGCCCGGATCAACTGTTCGCGACGGACCGGCTCCACGCCCTTCTTCGGCATTGTCTCTCCACGGATTGCGACCCGAGGCGTCGGGTTGGCCATCATTATGCTTTTTATTGATTGAACGTTCAATCAATAAACCCTAGGATGCGCTCGCGCCCCACGCCATGGGCCCGGTTTCCCGGTCCGGCCCCGCCCATGTGCTCCTTCGGACTGATGAGACGATCCCATGTCTTCCCAGGCTCACCCCAAGCGCTCGCCCCTGCGCTTGAACCGCTTTGTCTTCCTCAGCTCCTCGGTGTCGATCGGCATTCTCGGGCTGCTCACCGTCCTCTATCCCGATGCCAGCGAGCACTGGCTGCAATGGGCGCAGGCCGAGGTCTCGGCTGCGTTCGGCGCGTGGTACATGCTGCTGGTCGTGCTGTGCCTGGGATTCGTGCTGTGGCTGGCGTTCTCGCCCTATGGCCGTATCCGCCTGGGCCACAACGAGGAATCGCCGGCCTTCGGCTACGTCGCGTGGGTGTCGATGCTGTTCTCGGCGGGTATCGGTATCGCACTGCTGTACTACGGTGCCTATGAGCCGCTGGACCATTTCCTCAACCCGCCGGGCCAGCCGGGCGGCACGGTGGCGGCCGGGCGCGAGGCGATGGTGCTGACCTTCCTGCACTGGGGCCTGCATGGCTGGGCGCTGTACGCGCTGGTCGGGGTGGCGCTGGGCTATTTCGCCTATCGCCGCAACCTGCCGCTGGCATTGCGCTCGGCGCTGTATCCGATCTTCGGTGAGCGCATCCATGGCCGCATCGGCGACATGGTCGATGGCTTCGGCATTCTCGCCACGCTGATCTCCATGGTCACCAATCTCGGCATCGGTGCGCTGGTGGTGCAGTCCGGCCTGGTCTATCTGTTCCACATCCCGGACACACCGCAGGTGCTGGTCGCGATCGTGCTGGTGATGATGGTGGTGGCCACCATCGGCGTAGTGGCGGGGGTCGAGAAGGGCATCGCCTGGCTGTCCAACCTCAACGTGCGCCTGTTGTGCGCGCTGTTGCTGTTCGTGCTGGTTACCGGCCCGACCCTGCATCTGTTCGATGGCCTGGTGCAGAACACGGGCGACTATCTCGGCGCATTCGTGCGCAAGAGCTTCGACATGTATCTCAACGATCCGCAGGGCCGCGCCTGGATGGGTTCCTGGACGCTGTTCTACTGGGCGTGGTGGATCGCCTGGGCGCCGTTCGTGGGCCTGTTCGTGGCACGCATCTCGCGCGGCCGCACCATCCGCGAGGTAGTGATGGGCGTGCTGTTGATACCGCTCGGCTTCACGCTGGCGTGGCTGTCGATCTTCGGCAACACCGCCATCGACCTGGTGCTCAACCATGGCCAGGCGGTGCTGGGGCAGGTGGCGCAGCACGATGCAGCGATGACCCTGTTCAAGCTGCTGGAGTACCTGCCCGGCGCACCCTATGTAGCCGGTGCCGCAGTGGTGATCGGTTTCGTACTGTTCCTGACCCCGGTCGATTCGGGCACGCTGATGATCGCCAACCTGTGCACCCGCCGTGTCGACGACGGGGTGGAGGATGGTCACGATGCGCCGATCTGGCTGCGCGTGTTCTGGGCGGTGGGCATCACCGTGGCCAGCATCGGCCTGCTGCTGGCGGGCAACTTCAGCGCGATGCAGACGGCCGTGGTCCTGTGCGGTCTACCGTTCTCGTTCACCCTGGCGTTCTACATGCTGGGCCTGCTGCGCGCATTGCGCACCGATCCGGACGCGCCGCGGCGCTGAGCGCACTGCCGGCCCTTGGCATTACAGGCGCAGGGCGGCTTCCAGCAGAGCTGTCGCCCATGGGGGCGTGCGCTGCAGCTGCTGCAGGTCATCGGCGGCCGGCCATTGCAGGTGGCCGTCCTCCATCTGCAGCAGCAGCTGTGGATCGGGCACGGCCTCGCCCGGCGCGGCGTCGGCGCTGTTGTCGTAGACCTGCAGCTGCGCCAGCACCGGCATCAGCCCGATCAGGTTCTGCTGCGCCAGCGGCCAGCGGCGGCGGATGTCGACTTCGGAAATGGGGTGGCCACCGGCCTGCACCCGTGCGCGTACCCGGGCGATGTGCTGCTCCGGGCTGGACAGTCCACAGAACCACATCAGCACGTCATGGGTGCGGCTGGCCTCACGCAGCAGGGCGGTGATGGAGTTGCCCCCCAGCGTGGTCTCGAAGGCATGGTTGCGGGCGTGATCCAGGGCGTCGCGGATACGGTTGACACCCTCCTGCCAGGCTTCGGCATTGGCCTCCATGGCGTCCAGGCCGGCCCGCTCGCGCAGCCCGCGGGCGAACGTATCGGGGTTGAACCATTCCAGGCCGGCTTCGCGCAGCACGTGGCCACCCACCGAACTCTTGCCGGCGCCATTGACGCCGGCAAGCACATACAGGAACGGGCGTGGCATCAGTGGCCCGTGCCCGCCTTGACCTGGCCCTTCAGGCGGGCAGGGCGACGCAGCAGCGCGCGTGCGGCATCACCGGCCTGGGCGTGCTGCAGCACCGCCAGGCGCTGGTCGAAGCCGGCACGCAGATCCGCCAGGGCCGGGTCCTGCCCACGCAGTTCCTCCAGCGAGCTTTCCAGCGCTTCGACCTTGGCCTGCAGCGCGCGGTACTGCTCGATGGAAACGATCACCGCCTGCGGTTCGTTGTGATTGGTGACCACCACCATGTGCTGGTCGCGCACTTCCTGCATGACCTTGCGCCAATGTTCCTTCACCGACGAGGCGGTGGTGTGGGTCAGCTCGTTGATCGGGTCGAAGCGGACGGGGGCGTGCAGCATGGCGGTGCTCCAGGGGACCTGTGCGATCACCTTACGCCTGTTTCATGCAAATTGCATGAATGGTGAAAAATATCAAAAATATGATTCATGGGCGATTCGGCCCCGGCGGTAACGCCGGGGCCGGGCTTCCGCCCGCCGGATGCCGCGCGCCGGGTCAGTGGGCAGCCAGCTGACGCAGCACGTACTGCAGCAGGCCGCCGTGGTGGGCGAGGAGGCGCGGTTGCGAACCACCGGTTCGCGCGCCTCCGCAGCGCCCCGGCGGTGACGCCGGGGCCGGGCTTCCGCCCGCCGGATGCCGCGCGCCGGGTCAGCGGGCAGCCAGCTGACGCAGCACGTACTGCAGCAGGCCACCATGGCGGAAGTATTCCACTTCCTTCGGTGTCAGCAGCATCACCGACACCTCGAAGCGCTTCTGCGTGCCATCGGCCCGGGTCGCGGTGACCGCGGCGCGCTTGCTGGCACCGTCTTCCAGGCCGGTGATATCGATGACTTCCGAGCCATCCAGCCCCAGCGACTGCGCGTTCTCACCATTGCGGAACTGCAGCGGCAGCACGCCCATGCCGACCAGGTTGGAGCGGTGGATGCGCTCGAAGCTCTCGGCGATGACCGCCTTCACGCCCAGCAGCAGGGTGCCCTTGGCGGCCCAGTCGCGCGACGAACCGGTGCCGTACTCCTTCCCGGCCAGCACGACCAGCGGCACCTTGTCGGCCTTGTACTTCATCGCCGCGTCGTAGATCGCCAGCTTCTCCGGCTGACCACCGCCGGCCGGGTAGTACAGGGTGTTGCCACCCTCCTCGCCGCCGAACATCAGGTTCTTGATGCGGATGTTGGCGAAGGTGCCGCGGACCATCACGTCATCATTGCCGCGGCGGCTGCCGTAGCTGTTGAAGTCGGCGGGCTGCACGCCCCGGGCCTGCAGGTAACGCCCCGCAGGCGAATCCTTCTTGATGTTGCCGGCCGGCGAGATATGGTCGGTGGTGATCGAGTCGCCGAACAGACCCATCACACGCGCGCCATGCACGTCGTCGATGCTGCCGGTCTGCATGGTCATGCCATCGAAGTACGGTGGGTTCTTGATGTAGGTGGAGTCATCGCTCCACTCGTACAGATTGCCGTCCGGCGAGGCGATGGTGTTCCAGCGCGTATCGCCCTTGAACACGTCGGCGTAGTTCTGCTTGAACATCTCCGGGCCGATGGTGGCGGCGATGACATCGCCGATTTCCTTGTTGCTCGGCCAGATGTCGCGCAGGTAGACCGGCTGGCCGTCGCTGCCGGTGCCCAGCGGCTGGGTGGTCAGATCGATGTCGGTGGTGCCGGCGATGGCGTAGGCGACCACCAGTGGCGGGCTGGCCAGGTAGTTCATCTTCACTTCGGGATGCACGCGGCCTTCGAAATTACGGTTGCCCGACAGCACGGAGGTCACCACCAGGTCACCGGCGGCGATGCCGGCACTGACCTCGGTCGGCAGCGGGCCGGAGTTGCCGATGCAGGTGGTGCAGCCGTAGCCGACCACGTAGAAGCCGATCTTCTCCAGCTCCTTCAGCACCCCGGCCTTTTCCAGATAGTCGGTGACCACGCGCGAGCCTGGGCCCAGCGAAGTCTTCACCCAGGGCTTGCGATCCAGGCCCTTGGCCGCCGCGTTGCGCGCCAGCAGGCCGGCACCGATCATCACCGCCGGGTTGGACGTGTTGGTACAGGAGGTGATCGCGGCGATGACCACCGCGCCATCCTTCAGGCGGACCTTCCGGCCTTCGATCTCGATGTCGGCGAAGCCCTTGGCCAGCTGTTCGTTGCCGACCGCGGTGCCGCCGCCCTCGTTGAGGAAGGAGGCCACATCGTCGCTGCGCTTGTCGCGGTTGCTGGTCAGGCCGACCAGCGCTTCGCGGTAGTTCTTCTGCACGTCTTCCAGCAGCACGCGGTCCTGCGGGCGCTTCGGTCCGGCCAGCGACGGCTTCACCGTGCCCATGTCCAGCTCCAGCGTGGTGCTGTACTGGGCATGGGGGCTGTCCGGTTCGTGCCACAGGCCCTGCGCCTTGGCGTAGGCCTCGACCAGTTCGATCTGTTCTTCGCTGCGACCGGACAGGCGCAGGTAGTTCAGTGATTCGGCGTCGATCGGGAAGATGCCGCAGGTGGCGCCGTATTCCGGTGCCATGTTGCCGATCGTGGCGCGGTCGGCCAGTGGCAGGTGCTGCAGGCCATCGCCATAGAATTCGACGAACTTGCCGACCACGCCCAGCTTGCGCAGCATCTGGGTGACGGTCAGCACCAGGTCGGTGGCGGTGGCGCCCTCAGGCAGCCGGCCGGTGAGCTTGAAGCCGACCACCTGCGGGATCAGCATCGACGACGGCTGGCCCAGCATGGCCGCTTCGGCTTCGATGCCGCCCACGCCCCAGCCAAGCACGCCGATGCCGTTGATCATCGTGGTGTGGCTGTCAGTACCGAACACGGTGTCCGGGTAGGCCACGGCCCTGCCATCCTTGTCCGCGGTCATCACCACGCGGGCCAGGTTCTCCAGGTTCACCTGGTGGACGATGCCGGTGTTGGGCGGCACCACCTTGAAGTTGTCGAACGCCTTCTGGCCCCAGCGCAGGAACCCGTAGCGTTCCTGGTTGCGCTGGAATTCGATCTTGCCATTGAGATCGAGCGCGTCCGGCTTGCCGAACACATCGACCTGTACCGAATGGTCGATCACCAGTTCCGAAGGGATCTGCGGGTTGATCTGTTCCGGCTTGCCGCCCAGCTTGACCACCGCATCGCGCATGGCGGCCAGATCGACGACACACGGTACGCCGGTGAAGTCCTGCAGGACCACGCGCGCGGGCATGAAGGCGATTTCGGTGTCCGGCTCGGCCGCCGGGCTCCAGCGGGCAACGGCCTCGATGTGCTCCTTGCCGACGGTGACGCCGCCGTCTTCGTGCCGGAGCAGATTCTCCAGCAGGATCTTCATCGAGTAGGGAAGGTGGGAGATGTCGAAGCGCTGGCCCAGTGTGGGCAGGCTGAAGTAGTCGTAGGTCTTGCCGCCGACGTCCAGCTGGCTGCGGGTGGAGAACGAATCGCTCATGCGGGATGACTCCTTCTTGCGGATGGCTTGCAGTGGCCCGTGCATGGACGGACCTGCTTGCGTATGCCGGGGCTCTCCGCCACCGGATCCCCGCCAGTATGGCGGAGCCGGCGCGGCCGGGAACGTCCTCGGCGCAGGACGCAAGGTTACATGGCTGTATGTAGTGCCGATGTCACGGCTTGCCCCGCCACTGGCTCATCAGCATCTGCAGGAAGCGTTCGGCCGTGGGCGAGAGCAGGGCACCACGGCGGCGCACGATGCCGATGGTGCGCGAGACCACCGGATTGCCGATCGGCCGGGTCACCAGGATGGGATGGTCGCCGTCCGGGGTAGCCATCTTCGGCAGCACCGACACGCCGATCCCGGCCTCGACCATGCCCAGGGAGGTGGACAGGTGGGTCACTTCGTAATGCCAGCTCAGCTTCAGGTTCTCACGGGCGAGGGCGCCATCGAGCAGGGTCCGGTTGCCACTGGTGCGATGCACGGTGATCAGCTGGTGCTGGGCAAGATCGGCCCATTCCACGCGGCGCTTGCGGGCCAGCGGATGATCGCGGCGGCAGGCCAGCACGAACGGGTCCTCGGCCAGTACATCGAAATCCAGGTTGGGATCGTTGGCACCCATGAAATTGATGCCGAACTCCACTTCGCCGCGTTCCACTGCCTGCAACCCCTCGGTGGCGGGAATGTCGAGGATGCGGAAGCGGACGTGCGGATGCGCGTCGTGGAAGCGTGCCATGACACTGGGCAGGAAGTAGAACGCCGCGGTGGGCAGGCAGGCGATGGTGACCGTGGCGCCGCGCGTGTCGTCGTGCCCGCGCAGCGAGAACAGCGAACCATCGAATTCCTCCAGCATGCGCCGTACCAGCGGCAGCAGGTTCTCGCCGACTGCGGTGGTGCTGACGCTGCGGGTGGTGCGTTCGAGCAGCGGTGAGCCGACGGCCTGCTCCAGCTTCTGGATCCGGCGGCTGAGCGCGGGCTGCGAGACGTGCAGGGTTTCAGCGGCGCGATGGAAGCTGCGCGTCTCGGCGACGAGCAGGAACGCGCGCAGATCGAGGATTTCGCAATTGATGCTCATACGGTATCAATCATCCAAAAATCAGCAATTCACAGATCAATCCGGCTCATGCCAGTATCGAATCACAGAGGGGTCATTCATCCCCTATACGCATCAATCTAGCACACGTATGTCGAACGATCTGCTCAGTATCCCCTGCGTCCTCATGCGTGGCGGCACGTCCAAGGGGCCGTTCTTCCTGGCCTCGGACCTGCCGGCCGACGCCGGCCTGCGTGACCAGCTGCTGCTGGAGGTGATGGGCTCGGGCCATCCGCTGCAGATCGATGGCATCGGCGGTGGCAATGCGCTGACCAGCAAGGTGGCGATCGTCAGCCCCGCCAGCCGCGCCGATGCCGATGTCGACTATCTGTTCGCGCAGGTCCGGGTCGAGCAGCGGGTGGTGGATACCACCCCCAACTGCGGCAACATGCTGGCGGCGGTCGGTCCCTTCGCGATCGAACGCGGACTGGTTCCTGCGCGCCACCCGCGCACCGAAGTGCGCATCCACAACGTCAACACCGGCAAGCTGATCGTGGCCACGGTGGAAACCCCGAACGGCCAGGTGGCCTATCGGGGCGACACGCGTATCGCGGGCGCGCCTGGCGCTGCCGCGCCGGTCCGCCTGGCCTTCCTCGATGCGGCCGGTGCACGTACCGGCCGGCTGCTGCCCAGTGGGCGGCCGCAGGATATGATCGACGGCATCGCCGTCAGCCTGGTGGATTGCGCGATGCCGATGATGATGGTGCGCGCGGCCGATATGGGTGTCCGCGGTGACGCCTCGCCGGCGGAACTGAACGCGGATCATGCGCTGCTGGCGCGGTTGGAAGCGATGCGCATCGAGGCGGGTACGCGCATGGGCATCGCAGACGCGGGCAGCAAGGTGATTCCCAAGCCAGTGCTGCTTTCCGCACCGCAGCAGGGCGGCGACCTGCAGGTGCGCTACTTCATGCCCCACCAATGCCACACCGCGCTTGCCATCACCGGCGCGGTCGGTCTGGCCACCGCCGCAGTCACGCCCGGCACCCTGGCCAACACTTTCGTCGGATGCCTGCCGATGCCGGGCAGCATTACCCTCGAACATCCGAGCGGCCTGCTGGAAGTGGGCCTGAGCCGCAGCTCGGACGATGCGCCGGTCGTTGCCAGCGTGGTCCGTACCGCGCGCCGCCTGTTCGAAGGGCGCGTGTTCGCGACTTCGCCTGCCACTGCCGAAACCCATTCCACCGAAGCCCGCCAATGGACCTCAGCGGCATGACCTGAAACCGGTCGGGGCCGCGCAGATGCGCGTGGCCAGGCCACTACAACGCAGATGCTTCACTCCTGGGAGGGATGATGTACAAGCAGTTCTTCATGGCCGCGCTGTGCGCGGCGAGCCTGGCCGTGTCCGGTTGCGGCAAAGACGATGCCAGCGGGGCCTCGGCGCCCGGCGGCGACAATGCGCCGGTGCGGATCAGCGTCGGTTCCTACAATCTCAACAACCTGCCGTTCTTCATCGCCGACGCCAAGGGCTACTTCAAGGACGTCGGCCTGCAGGTGAAGACCGAGAACTTCGCGCAGGGCGGCTCCAAGGTGCTGCAGGCCCTGGTCGCCAATTCGACCGACGTGGCGGTCGGCTTCTACGACCACACCATCCAGATGCAGGCCAAGCACAAGGACGTGGTCGGCTTCGTGCTGCTGTCACGCAATTCGGGCCTGGTGATGGCCGGCCGCGAGGATGCCAGCTTCGATCCGGCGCGCCCGCAGACCATCAAGGGCCAGAAGATCGGCATTACCGCCCCGGGTTCGTCATCGGACTTCTTCGTGCGCCACTTCCTGGCCCAGCACGACATCCCGGTGGACAGCATCTCGCTGATCGGCGTGGGTTCTGGTGCGGCGGCGGTAGCCGCGCTCGAGCAGGGCAAGATCGACCTGCTGGTCAACTACGATCCGGCCGCGACCCTGATCACCGAGCGCAAGGTCGGCAGGATCATCATCGATGCGCGCAGCGACGAGGGGGCACGCCAGGTGTACGGCGGTCTCTATCCCACCTCGGTGATGTACGCCAACCGCAGCTTCCTGGAGGCACGTCCTGAAGCAGCCGAGAAGATCGCCCGCGCCGAGCAGATGGCATTGAAGTTCATCGCCGACAACAGTGCCGAGGACATCGTCGCTGCGCTGCCGGACAGCTACGTCTCCGGCGACCGCGCCACCTACGCGCGCGCCGTGGAGAACGCCCGCGCCATCTTCACCACCGATGGCCACTTCACGCCCGCGGACCTGGAAACGCCGTTGAAGGTGCTGCGCGAGTTCAACAAGGACGTGGCCAACGCGGACATCGACCTGTCCCGGACCTACACCAATGCCTTCGTCGAGCGCGCCAGCGCCGCGACGCAGGCAACCCTACCGTAAGCGGAGATAACCCATGGCCCTCAATGCCACCGTGCGCCAGTTCAATGGCGCGCCGCAGCTGGAGCCCGCACAGACCATGGTCGCCATCAACAAGGTGACCATGTCCTTCGGTGACTTCACCGCCGTGCGCGATGTCGATATCCAGGTCGGTGATGGCGAGTTCCTCGCCATCGTCGGTCCCACCGGGTGCGGCAAGAGCACCATCCTCAATTCCGTGGCGGGCCTGCTCAAGCCCAGCGCCGGTGACGTGAGCATCGACGGACGCGCCGTCAATGGCGTGCAGGCGTCCGTCGGCTACCTGTTCCAGCAGGACGCGCTGCTGCCGTGGAAGACCGCCTTCCAGAACGTGGAACTGGGCCTGAAGTTCCGCGGCGTCGATGAAGCCGAGCGCCGGCAGAAGGTCACCACCTGGTTGGCCAAGGTCGGCTTGACCGGCTTCGAGCACCGCTATCCGCACCAGCTCTCCGGCGGCCAGCGCAAGCGCGTGCAGATGGCACAGGCACTGATCGTGGAGCCCAAGGTGATCCTGATGGACGAGCCGTTCTCGGCATTGGACATCCACACCCGCCATCTGATGCAGAACGAACTGCTGCGCCTGTGGCAGGAAGACCGTCGCTCGGTGATCCTGATCACCCACGACCTGGAAGAGGCCATCGCGCTGGGCGACCGCGTGGTGGTGCTGTCCTCGGGTCCGTCAAGCCGCGTGGTGCGGAGCTTCGATGTGGACCTGGAACGCCCCCGCAACGTTGCCGAGATCAAGCTCGACGAACGTTTTACCGACCTGTACCGCGACATCTGGGCCTGCCTGCGCGGCGAAGTGGAGAAGAGCTATGCACGCCAGGACTGACCGTTTCATCCAGATCGCACTGGTCATCGCCGTGTTCGGTGGCTGGGAGGGCGGCATCGCGCTGGGCTGGATCGACCCGTTCTTCTTCCCCGCGCCCACGGCCATCGCCCAGCAGGCGTGGAACTGGTTGTCGGATACCTCGTTCTACCAGCACGTGTACATCACCCTGACCGAAACCGCGCTGGGCTACCTCATCGGTACCGGGCTGGGCGTTGCAGGCGGTGTGTGGCTGGGCCTGAGCCGGCGCTCGGCGCGCATCCTCGATCCCTTCATCAAGGGCTTCAATGCCATCCCGCGCGTGGTGCTGGCGCCGATCTTCGTGCTGTGGCTGGGCCTGGGGCTGTGGTCGAAGGTGGCACTGGCGGTGACGCTGGTGTTCTTCACCACGTTCTTCAATGCCATGCAGGGCGTGCGCGAAGTGAACCCGGTGGTGCTGGCCAATGCCCGCATTCTCGGTGCCAGCCGCAGTGACCTGCTGCGTCACGTGTACTTCCCGGCGGCGGCGAGCTGGATCCTGTCCTCGCTGCGCACCTCGGTGGGCTTTGCCGTGGTCGGCGCGATCATCGGCGAATATCTGGGTGCCTCGGCGGGCCTGGGTTACCTGATCGCGCAGGCAGAAGGCAACTTCAATGCCGTGGGCGTGTTCGCCGGCATCATCATCCTGGCCGCCTTCGTGCTGGTCATCGATGCACTGCTCGACGTGGTCGAGAACAAGCTCATCACCTGGCGTCCAAACGCCCAGGCCCAGGCCACCAGCTGAGCCTGTCTGGCGCGCCGCTGGAATGATCCGGCGGCGCGCCCTTCCGTAATTCCCCCGCATCATCGCAACGGGCCAGCGCCAGGCCAGGGGGCCGGCTGGCTGGAGAGAACACCATGCATAGCCATCCCGTGCTGCCGCGCGCAGCGCTGACGGTCGCCCTTGGCCTGCTGCTGGCCAGCGGCCATGCCGGAGCACAGTCCGCCACGGCCCCGCCGGCCCCGCTGAGCCAGGCCGAACTCGCCGCGCTGGTGCAGCAGCAGGCGCAGCAGATCCAGCAACTGCAGTCGCGACTGGATGCGCTGGAAGGCGTCGGTACGACCGCCGGCAACGCGGCGGCTGCCCCTCCTGCGCCTGCCCTGGAAACCCGTGTTGCGGCGCTGGAAACCCAGCAGTCCAAGGCGCCGAAGGTGTCGTGGTCGAAGGGCGCGCCGGAATTCAGCAGCGCTGACGGCAACGTGATCTTCCGCCCGCGCGGTCGTCTGTTCGTGGACGGCTCCAGCACCGACGGCTCGTCCAGCAGCGACCGCAACATCTCCGGCACCGAGATCCGTTCGGTGCGCCTGGGCGCGGAGGGCCGCTACGGCACGCTCGGCTGGGTGGTGGAGGGCGACTTCGCTGACAACGAGGTGGCGTGGAAGTCGGTGTATGCCACTGTGGACCACAGGCTGTTCGGCCTGCCTGCCGACCTCACCGTGGGCAACCGCCTCAACGACCGCGGCATCGATGGCTCCAGCAGCACCTCCAACACGCCGTTCCCGGACCGCAACGTGGTGGGCACGCTGATGCTGCCGCAGCGGGGCCTGTTCGGCGTCGGCCTCACCGAGCGCGTGTACGGAAAGGGCTGGCACGCCAGCCTGTCAGTGGCCGGCAACGACCTCAACAATGCCGGTGACAACAACGACAGCCAGACCTGGGCCACCCGCGTCCACTGGAACCCGATCGACAGCAAGGCCGCGACCGTGCATCTGGGGGCGTGGGCGTTCCACGAAGAGATCGCCGCAGGCTCCTCGGGCGTGCTGCGCAGCTCCGCCATTGCCGGCCACTTCAACGACCTGGTCAAGATCACGCCGGGCGCGCTGGTCGGCACCGATCGCAGCACCGCCTACGGTGTGGAGGCGGCGGGCTTCTTTGGCCAGGGCTGGGCCACGGGCGAGTGGGGCACGCGTAACCTGCGCGGCGCCGATGCCAGCGGCCGTTACGACCTCGATCACCAGGCCTGGGCGATTTCCGCCGGCTGGTTCCTTGGCGGGGCCAGCCCGGCGTACTCGGGCAAGACCGGCACCTGGGGCCGGGTCAAGGTGGCCGATCCGGTCACCCGTGGCGGGCGGGGCGCATGGGAGCTGCGTGCGCGCTACGAAGACGTGGACTACTCGGAACTGCCGACCGGCGGCACCGGACATGCGTGGACGGTGGGTGCCAACTGGTATCTCAACGACTACAGCCGGGTGATGCTCGACGTGATCCGCTGGCAGACCGACAACCCCACCGGTGCGGTGCGCGGCAAGGACGAGGGCACGACGGTCAATACCCGGCTGCAGGTTGCGTTCTGAGTGAAGGCATCAAGCTGAACGGACAATGCCGGCCACGTGCCGGCATTGCCGTAAGGGGGGGCGGCTGGCGGTATGACGCCTTGAGTATGTATAATTCGTACATACCGAAGAGGGCCTACCCATGGAAGCCACTGTCGCCGAACGCGGTCAGATCACCCTGCCCAAGGCTGTGCGTGACGCCCTGGGCCTGACCAAGGGCACCCAGCTCAAGGTCGAACTGGACGGCAGCCGCATCATTCTGCGCAAAAGTGTCGACGACGCGATTTCACGGGCGCGCGGCAAGTTCGCGCTGGACGGCTTTGATTCCGCCGACGCCGCCGTACGCGCGGTGCGCGACGAGGACTAAGCCGTGATGATCGCCGTCGATTCCCCTGTGCTGGTCGAACTGCTGAGCAATGGCCCGCAGGCCGACGCCGTCGAGGCCTGCCTGCGGCAGAGCCTGGTCGGCGGCAAGGTGGTGGTGTGCGGGGCGACCCTGGCCGAAGTCTGCGCCAGCCTGCGTGGCGGGGCCGAGGTGCTGGAAGCGCTGGAAGAGATGGGCGTCCACTTCAACGCGCTGGAAGCCAAATCGGCATTGCGCGCCGGCGAGATGCATCGCCGCCACCGCCAGCGTGGTACCCAGCGCCGCAGCCTGGACGACTTCATGGTGGGGGCCCATGCACTGCTGCAGTGCGACGGGCTCATCACCTGGAACGACACGTTTTACCGCGACTACTTCAAGGGCCTGAAGCTGATCGTGCCGCACGCCTGAGCCCGTTGCATTCCTTTCACTGTTCCATAACCGCATTACCCGGGAGTTGTCATGTTGGAAGCCTATCGCCACCACGTAGCCGAGCGCGCCGCGCTTGGCATCCCGCCGCTGCCGCTGACCGCCCAGCAGACGGCAGACGTCATTGAACTGTTGAAGAACCCGCCGGCGGGCGAGGCCGAGTTCCTGCTCGACCTGCTGACCCACCGTGTGCCGGCCGGCGTGGACGACGCCGCCAAGGTCAAGGCCTCGTACCTGGCCGCGATCGCGCTGGGCAGCGAGCAGAACCCGCTGATCAGCCGCGAGCGCGCCACCGAGCTGCTGGGCACCATGCTGGGCGGTTACAACGTGGCCCCGCTGGTGCAGCTGCTGGACGACGCCAGCGTCGGCACCATCGCCGCCGACGGCCTGAAGAACACCCTGCTGGTGTTCGATGCGTTCCACGACGTGCAGGACAAGGCCAAGGCCGGCAATGCCAATGCCCAGGCCGTGCTGCAGAGCTGGGCCGACGCCGAGTGGTTCACCAGCAAGCCGGAAGTGCCGCAGAGCCTGACCATCACCGTGTTCAAGGTGCCGGGCGAAACCAACACCGACGACCTGTCGCCGGCGCCGGACGCCACCACCCGTCCTGACATTCCGATGCACGCCCTGGCGATGCTGAAGAACAAGCGCGATGACGCGCCGTTCACTCCGGAAGAAGACGGCAAGCGCGGTCCGATCCAGCAGATCCTGTCGCTGAAGGAAAAGGGTCACCTGGTGGCCTACGTCGGCGACGTGGTCGGCACCGGCTCTTCGCGCAAGTCGGCGACCAACAGCGTGCTGTGGTGGACCGGCGACGACATCCCCTACATCCCCAACAAGCGCGCCGGTGGCGTGTGCCTGGGCGGCAAGATTGCCCCGATCTTCTACAACACCATGGAAGATGCCGGCGCGCTGCCGATCGAGCTGGATGTCTCGAAGATGGAGCACGGCGACGTTGTCGAGCTGCGTCCGTATGACGGCAAGGCACTGAAGAACGGCGAAGTGATCGCCGAGTTCGAAGTGAAGTCCGAAGTGCTGTTCGACGAAGTGCGTGCCGGCGGCCGCATTCCGCTGATCGTTGGCCGTGGCCTGACCGGCAAGGCGCGCGAAGCGCTGGGCCTGGCCCCGACCACCCTGTTCCGCCTGCCGGTGCAGCCGGCCGACACCGGCAAGGGTTTCTCGCTGGCGCAGAAGATGGTCGGCCGCGCCTGCGGTCTGCCGGAAGGCCAGGGCATGCGCCCGGGTACCTACTGCGAACCGAAGATGACCTCGGTGGGCTCGCAGGACACCACCGGTCCGATGACCCGTGACGAGCTGAAGGATCTGGCCTGCCTGGGCTTCTCGGCCGACCTGGTCATGCAGTCGTTCTGCCACACCGCCGCGTATCCGAAGCCGGTGGACGTGAAGACCCACCACACGCTGCCGGAGTTCATCTCCACCCGCGGTGGCATCTCGCTGCGTCCGGGCGACGGCGTGATCCACAGCTGGCTCAACCGCATGCTGCTGCCCGACACCGTCGGCACCGGCGGCGACTCGCACACCCGTTTCCCGGTGGGCATTTCGTTCCCGGCCGGCTCGGGCCTGGTGGCCTTCGCCGCCGCTACCGGCGTGATGCCGCTGGACATGCCGGAATCGGTGCTGGTGCGCTTCAAGGGCCAGATGCAGCCGGGCGTGACCCTGCGTGACCTGGTCAACGCGATTCCGCTGTACGCGATCAAGTCGGGCTTGCTGACGGTTGCCAAGGCTGGCAAGAAGAACATCTTCTCCGGCCGCATCCTGGAAATCGAAGGCCTGCCGGAGCTGAAGGTCGAGCAGGCATTCGAGCTCTCCGACGCCTCGGCCGAGCGTTCGGCCGCCGGTTGCTCGGTGCGCCTGAACAAGGAACCGATCATCGAGTACCTGACCAGCAACATCACCCTGCTGAAGTGGATGATTGCCGAGGGTTACCAGGATCCGCGTTCGCTGCAGCGTCGCATCGAGAAGATGGAGGCCTGGCTGGCCAACCCGCAGCTGCTGGAGCCGGACGCCGACGCTGAGTACGCTGCCGTCATCGAGATCGACCTGGCCGACATCCACGAGCCGATCGTGGCCTGCCCGAACGATCCGGACGACGTGAAGACCCTGTCCGAAGTGGCCGGCGCCAAGATCGACGAAGTGTTCATCGGTTCGTGCATGACCAACATCGGCCACTTCCGTGCGGCCGCGAAGCTGCTGGAAGGCAAGCGCGACCTGCCGACCCGTCTGTGGGTGGCCCCGCCGACCAAGATGGACGCCTCCGAGCTGACCAAGGAAGGCGTTTACGGCACCTTCGGTGCGACCGGCGCGCGCATGGAAATGCCGGGCTGCTCGCTGTGCATGGGCAACCAGGCGCAGATCCGTGAGGGCTCCACCGCGATGTCGACCTCGACCCGCAACTTCCCGAACCGTCTGGGCCGCAACACCAACGTGTACCTGGGTTCGGCCGAGCTGGCCGCGATCTGCTCGCGTCTGGGCCGCATCCCGACCAAGGAAGAGTACATGGCCGACGTCGGCGTGATCGCCGCCAGCGGCAGCGAGATCTACCGCTACATGAACTTCGACCAGATCGAGGAGTATCAGGACGTGGCCAATACGGTCGCCGCCTGATGCGATGAAACGAAAACCCCCGGCGAAAGCCGGGGGTTTTTTATTGTCTAAATTAGATCAGAGGCGGGTCACATTAATCTTTCTTGGATTCTTCATTAAGAAGTTCAAGGAACTTGGAGTCGCTGTCATTCTTGCTGAATTCAATATCCATTCGGAGGTTTGTTATAAGGATCGGATCGCCTGCTTCAAGTGCTGATTTAAGAAGTTTGGAGATTGACGAAAACTCCCCTCCAAGTAGATGTGTAGCGTAAGAAAGATTTGCTTTGGCAACATCGTTGCCTGGGAAGATCTTCAAGGATTCTGCTAAGCAGCCTGTCGCTGCGGCAAGATTTTCATGTCTCTCTTCTGGATTGCTCCACCGAATTTTTGCGGTCCTGATTAAGCTGTGAGACTTATCAATCAGAATGGATGACCGCAAATTCCTGGCGATCGGCGCGGTCGATTTTTCCGTGATTTCGAGAAGCTGGTCATACAGCATGAGCGCAGAGGGGTAGCTATGGGCTTCAGCCATTAAGCGAGCCAGATGCGTGCAGGCTACAACCGCTGCCAAGACTGCTTGCTCATTACCTTCTTCTAGAGCATTGAATCCGCTTCCCAGGCGCGCAATGGCAGCGGAAATTTTGCCGGTCGCATAAAGGCCGACCGAGCCAATGATTGTCGAAACGGAAACCCAGCCTTGAACCTCTGCATCTACATCCTTTCCGAAACGTGCCTCGATGCGGTTGGTGAGATTCAAGCAATCGTTCCACTTCTCTGCCTGAAGGAAGGCGGATGCCAAACTGCACATGCTCTTGGCCAACGCACGGCGCATGAAAAGGGCGTCTGAATTTTCCGAAAGATCCGAGAGTTTCGCGATTTGATCTTCTGCGTCTTTCAGCTTTTCGGTTTGCGCCATTAGTATGATGGCGTTTGTCCTTGCATTTACCACTCTCTCCAGCATTTCCGGGTGAGAATCGTAGTTGAAGCCATCGGCAACCATCAGATTTTCAGAAATTGAATCTTCGATTCGGCCAAGATTTCGCAACGATACTGCCTTGGTTATTCGTGCTTTGGCAACTTGAACTTTAGTAAGTGGATCGTCTGATTGTCCAAACGTCTTGCTGATTTCATCGGCGACTCGGATGGACTCTTGATGGGAGCCACGCTTTTGCTGCGCGAGTGCTGCATTGAAAAGTGCACCTGCGCGACTGTGTTCTTCAGCGTCATCTGATTTGGACGCCTCAGTCCAGGCTAGAACTGCTGCCGGGATATCGTTGTTTCGGATAGCTTCGAATGCGCTTGTATTCCAATCTGCGTAATTACGAAGCTCTGCAGGTTTGGCTTGTGCGGCATGCGCCGATTCAGCCAGAGCGAGAGACTCCACATTAGATATCGGAGTTGGAGGGGTGTCGCTAGTCAGCTGATTCTGAATCGTGGTGCGCGCCTGTTGGGCAAGTGTCTCTATCTCTGCAGCCCTCGCGGAGAAAATTGTATGCGCCTTGTCTTTCGTTTCATCAAGTTCTCTTGAGAGCCGCGCAAGCGTCTCCGTCACATTCTTGGCATGCTCCACAAACCACTTGTCAGTGGTGTCCTTGGCCTCGGAGCGTGCAACGCTTCTGGCCTCATCTGTTGCACGGGATTTGACGGTCACGAATCCAATAAGGCCCAGCAGAGCGGCCGCTAGCGTGGCAACAGAAACAATTATCCCGAACGTGGCTATCGCGCGGTCGATAGTCCGATCCTGTCGATCAATTGTCTTTTCGAGGTTGGTTGCCTGTGCGGCGATAAGAGTGCGCTCTTTTGCCTCGCCCTCGAATCTCGCTTCGGTTCTCAGGTTGGCCAACGCGATCTCAAGCTCAAGTTTGCTGATTTCACCCGCCGAAGTGGCGGTTGAAGGAGAATTTTCAGAAGCGACGGCATTAGGGGGAGCTTCAGTCGATGCACCACCTAGCGCCGTGCAGGGGAGAATTGCGAGCGCGATCGCAAGTATTCTCGTAAGCTGGAATGTCCTTTTGTCCCGCATCGATGGCAATCCCAAGTATATTCTTCTGTGATAGTGGATCAGCCGCGGGCGAGGGCGAGCAGGCGCTCGGCGATCCGCTCCAGCGGCACCTGTTCCTCGGCCGCGCCGAGCTTGAAAGCGGCACCGGGCATGCCCCAGACCACACTGGTGGCTTCATCCTGCACCAGCGTCGGAGCGCCTGCCTGGCGCATTTCCAGCAGGCCGCGCGCGCCGTCATCGCCCATGCCGGTGAGAATGGCGCCGATGGCATTGCCCCCGGCACTCTGGGCCACCGAACGGAACAGCACATCGACCGCAGGCTTGTGCCGGTTCACGGCTGGGCCGTCATCGACGCGGCAACGCCAGCGCGCACCATCGCGGATGATCCGCAGGTGCCTGCCGCCCGGCGGCAGATAGGCATGGCCGGGCAGCACGGCTTCGCCGTCGCTGGCCTCGCGCACGGCCATCGCCGAATGCCGGTCCAGGCGTTCGGCGAAGGCGCTGCTGAAGCTGGCCGGCAGGTGCTGGGTCATCACCACCGCTGGTGCATCGGCGGGCAGGCCTTCCAGCACCACGCGCAGGGCTTCGGTGCCACCGGCTGACGAACCGATCGCAATCAGGCGGTCGGTGGTGCGGAACTGTGGTGCCACCGGGCGCGATGCCGGTGCCGCATCCAGGGTGAGTTTCGGTGCCGCAGCCCGCAGCAGCGGCCGCACCCGCGAGCGTGCGGCCATCTTCACCTTGCCGATGATTTCTTCGGCATAGCCCTGCAGTCCGCGCGCCACATCGAGCTTCGGCTTGGAAACGAAATCCACGGCACCCAGTGCCAGCGCCTGCAGGGTCGTGTCGGCCCCGCGCTCGGTCAGCGAAGAGATCATCACCACCGGCAAGGGATGCAGGCGCATCAGGTTTTCCAGGAAGGCCAGCCCGTCCATGCGCGGCATTTCTACGTCCAGGGTGATCACGTCCGGGGCGAGGCGCTTGATCTTCTCGCGTGCCAGCAGCGGATCGGCGGCGGTGCCGACCACGTCGATGGCCGGATCGCTGGAGAGGATTTCGGTCAGCATCTGCCGCACGACGGCGGAGTCGTCCACAATCAGGACCCGGCAGGGGGCGTTGCCGGTCAGGGTCATTCGAACAGCTCCACGCCACCGGTGACCGGGGCCCTGGACAGACGGGCACGCACTGCCGATTCGGTGGCGGCCACTTCCGCTTCGTGGGCATGTGGCAGGCGCTGCACGACCACGCGCCCGGTATCGGCAAAGAACCAGATCTTGCGTGGATGGATGCCGCACAGATCTTCGGCGATGATCGGAATGTGCTCGGCCTGCAGGTACTGGCGCACGAACTCGGCGTTGCGGGTGCCCACGGGATTGCTGGTGAAACCCTTGAGCACGTTGGCGCCGCCGAACACCTTGGCTTCCAGGCGCTTGCGATGCGCACCGCGCTTGAGCATGTCGTTGATGAGAAGCTCCATCGCATAGCTACCGTAGCGTGCAGGCGCGCCGTCACCGGCATTGCCTTCCGGCAGCAGGAAATGGTTCATGCCGCCTATCTTCAGCACCGGATCGCGCAGACACGCAGCTACGCAGGAGCCCAGCGTGGTGGTCAGCGCAGTGGTGTCGTCGACCACCAGGTACTGGGTCGGCAACAGCTTGGCGGCGAGGGTCTGGAAGCGCGCGTCCTGGTAGCGCATCACCTCGTCGGTGCGCAGCGAGGCGTTCATGCGCCGGCCCCCTGCGCGCGTCGGTACAGGGTGCGGCCACAGGGCTGGATCAGATCGGCCGCGTGCAGGTAGTTCTCCGAGTGGCCGGTGTAGAGCAGTCCGTCATCGGTGAGATGCTGCACCAGCCGGCCAAGGATGGCGCGTTGGGTCGGCTTGTCGAAATAGATCATCACGTTGCGGCAGAACAGCGCATCGAACGGGCCGCCAACGTCGTAGCGCGGGGCAAGAAGATTCAGCGGGCGGAACTCGATCAGTTCGCGCAGTGCGGGCAGCACCCGGCACTGGCCCTCGTTGGGGCCACTGCCACGCTGGAAATACCGTCGGCGGAGCTCCGGATCGAGGCTGGCGACGCGGTCGATGGCGTACACGCCACGGCCTGCGGTGGCCAGGACCTGTGTGTCGACATCGGTGGCGATGATGCGGACCGGCGGCTTCAGGCTGCCGAACGCCTCGCACGCGGTGATCGCCATGGAGTAGGGTTCCTCGCCGGTGGACGCGGCGCAGGACCACAGCAGCAGCGGGGCGTGGCCGGAGCGCTGCCGCAGTTCCTCGCGCAGCTTGTCGAAATGGTGGGGCTCACGGAAAAAGGAGGTGAGGTTGGTGGTCAGGGCGTTGGTGAACGCCTGCCATTCGTCACCGCCCTCCTGTTCCAGATGGTCGAGGTACTGCTGGAAGCTGCGCATGCCGAGTGTGCGCAGGCGACGCGACAGGCGGCCATAGACCATGTCGCGCTTGGCGGGCGCGAGGGCGATGCCCACCCGCTGGTAGATCAGGTCGCAGACACGGCGGAAATCGCGGTCGGCGAACTCGAACTCGCGCGGACCGGTGACGATGGGGCTGGGACTATGCACGGGGGACGTGTCCATCGGCGTGGGCGGTGGCCGCAGCCACCGCGGGTTCTCAGAATTCCTGCCAGTCGCTGGCGACGACGGGGGGAGTGTGGGCGCGGCGGACCGGCGCGGCCGGCGCATGCGCGCGTGCCGTGTTGGCGGTCACCGTTGGTTCCACCCGTGCGGGCACCGCCTTCACTGCGGCCGCCACTTGGTTGTCGAGGCGGAAGATCGCCACGGCATCGGCCAGCTGCGCG